>NZ_JBYTAE010000146.1:0-6943 GCF_058787875.1 Hydrogenophaga sp. FW305-3-2-15-A-LB1
ATCCCACCCCACCCACGCAGGGCGCCTCACCGGCCTGGTCGCCGCGCTGGCCCTGTCGCAGGCCGCCTGCGGCACGGCGCCGACCGTGCCCGAGACCGTCGGCAACGGCACGGTGACCATCCAGATGACCAACCCCACGGTCACCGTGGCCACCGCGCCGCCCCTGGTGACGCCGGTGACGGCCCCACCCTCGCAACCCCCCATGGTGCTCAGCGGTGACACGACCCCGGTGCCCGACGTGGTCACGGCCCTGCTGAGCTACGCCGACCGCTTGCACGCGCTCAGCCCCGCCGACCTCGCCGCCGAGATCGTGGTGCAGGGCGACCCCGGCAACGTGGCGCTGCGCCAGATGCAGCTGGCCCTGGCGCTGACCCACCTGCGCCAGCCGGCCGACACCGCGCGCGCGCTCGGTCTGTTCCAACGCGTGATCGCCCACCCCGGCCCCGAGAGCCTGCCGCTCAAGCCGCTCGCCCGGCTGCTGGCCAACCGCCTGCTGGACCAGCGCAAGCTGGAGGAAACCACGGACCGCCAGGCCCAGCAGTTGCGCGACAGCCAGCGCCGCATCGACCAGCTCAACGAACGGCTGGAAGCCATGCGCGCCATCGAGCGCAGCCTCACCACGCGCCCACCGGCCGCCGCGCCCAACGGCGCGCGCCCCACCACGCCATGAACGCCAGCCCCGAGCGGCCTTCGGCGCCGCGCGCACGGCTGCTGGTTGTCGACGACGACGCCGACATGCTGCGCCTGCTGGCCATGCGCCTGGGCGCGGCGGGCTACCAGGTGACCTCGGTCGGCTCGGCCGAGGCCGCGCTCAGCCAGCTCGACATCGAACGGCCCCAGCTGGTGCTCTCCGACGTGCGCCTGCCCGGGCGCGACGGCCTGGCGCTGTTCGACGAGATCCGCGCGCGCCACCCCTCGCTGCCGGTGATCCTGCTGACCGCGCACGGCACCATCCCCGATGCGGTGGAGGCCACGGCGCGTGGCGTCTTCACCTACCTCACCAAGCCCTACGACGCCAAGGAACTGCTCGAGAAGATCGCGCAGGCCCTGGCCCTGGGCGCGCCCGCGCACCAGAACACCCACGTGGACGAGGCCTGGCGCAGCGAGATCGTGAGCCGCTCCAACCGCATGGCCGACCTGCTGGCCGAGGCGCGCATGGTCGCGCAGTCCGACGCCAGCGTGCTGCTGCGCGGCGACTCGGGCACCGGCAAGGAAATGCTGGCGCGCGCCATCCACAAGGCCAGCGCGCGCGCCAACCGCCCCTTCATCGCGGTGAACTGCGGCGCGATCCCCGAGGCCCTGCTCGAATCCGAGCTGTTCGGCCACATGAAAGGCGCGTTCACCGACGCCGTGGCCAACCACAAGGGCCTGTTCCAGGCGGCCGACGGCGGCACGCTGCTGCTCGACGAGATCGGGGACATGCCGCCGGCCCTGCAGGTCAAGCTGCTGCGCGTGCTGCAGGAGCGCGCGGTGCGCCCGCTGGGCTCGAGCCAGTCGCTGCCGGTGGACGTGCGCATCATCTCGGCCACCCACCGCGACCTGGAAGACGCGATGGCCGCCGGCCAGTTCCGCGAGGACCTGTACTACCGGCTCAACGTGGTCACGCTCACGCTGCCCACCCTGGCCGAGCGGCGCGAGGACATCGCCCTGCTGGCCAACCACTTCCTGGCCCGGCTCGCGGCCAAGTACGGCAAGCGCAGCTCGGGTTTCGCGCCCGAGGCGCTCAAGGCGCTCACCCTGGCGGCCTGGCCCGGCAACGTGCGCCAGCTCTACAACGTGGTCGAGCAGGTCTGCGCCCTGTCGACCACGCCGCTGGTCTCGCTCGCGCTGGTGCAGCGCGCGCTGCGCACGCCGTCGATCGAGGTGCTCAGCTTCGCCGACGCCAAGCAGCGCTTCGAGCGCGAGTACCTGGTGGACCTGCTCAAGATGACCGACGGCAACGTGGCCGACGCGGCCCGCCTGGCGCAGCGCAACCGCACCGAGTTCTACCGCCTGCTGCAGAAACACGCCCTGACCCCGGGGCTGTTCAAAAGCGATGCGCCGGGCGCCGCCAGCGACGCTGTCGCCGATGAGTGACAAGGCCAAGCCCTTGTTTTTGCTGGTTTTTTTCTGAACGAAGGCCCAGCCTGTCGCCATTCGGCGACAAAAACGGGGCTTGAAATGCCCGCCAGCGCGGCGAAACGCCGAAAACACATCTGGATACGGGAAAAGTCGTTGATCTGATTGGGTTTTTTCGGGTTGGCACAGGGTTTGCCCTTATACCGGCATGCCCTTCACGATTCGCCCGTTTTTCACCACCCGCCGCCTGCGCGGCTGGGGCGTGCTCGGCGCCCTGCTGGCCTCGTTCTGCGGGGCGTCGGCCCACGCACAGCGTGTGGACTGGGACCAGATCACCCAGCTCGCCAAGGCGCGTGCCCAGCAGCCCTATCAGGCAAACAGCGACAAGCTGCCCGCCGAGCTCGCCACCATCACCTACGACCAGCTGCGCGACATCCGGTTCAAGACCGACCAGTCCGTCTGGCGCGCGCAGAACCTGCCCTTCGAAGCCCAGTTTTTCCACCTCGGCCTGTACCAGACCGAGCCGGTGCGCATCCACGAACTGACGGCCGACGGCACGGTGAACCACCTGCCCTACCGGGGCGCCGATTTCGACTACGGCAAGAACAGCTTCGACACCAGCCGCTGGGGCGACCTGGGCCACGCGGGCTTTCGCCTGCACTACCCGCTCAACGGCCAGGCCTACAAGGACGAGCTGATCGTGTTCCAGGGCGCGAGCTACTTCCGCGCGCTCGGCGCGGGCCAGCAGTACGGCCTGTCGGCGCGCGGCCTGGCGATCGACACCGTGGGCGGCAGCGGCGAGGAGTTCCCGCGCTTCTCCGAGTTCTGGCTGCAGCGCCCCGCCGCGGGCGCGACCGAGGTCACCGTGTTCGCGCTGCTCGAATCGCCGCGCGCCACCGGCGCCTACCGCTTTGTGATCCGCCCCGGCCAGCAGACCACCACCACGGTGACCACGCGCGTGTTCCTGCGCGCCGGCGCCGGCCCGGTGAACACCCTGGGCATCGCCCCGCTCACCAGCATGTTCCTCTCGGGCGAGAACCAGCCCATGCCCGGCGACTTCCGCCCCGAGGTGCACGACTCCGACGGCCTGATGATGGTCAGCGGCGAAGGCGAGTGGCTGTGGCGCCCGCTGCAGCGCCCCAAGGCGGTCACGGTCAGCTCCTTCACCCTGCAGAACCCGCGCGGCTTCGGCCTGATGCAGCGCGACCGTGCCTTCGCCAACTACGAAGACGTGGAAGCGCGCTACGAGCGCCGCCCGAGCGCCTGGGTCAAGCCGGTGGGCGACTGGGGCGCGGGCCGTGTGGAGCTGGTGCAGCTGCCCACGCCCGATGAGACGCACGACAACATCGTCGCCTACTGGGTGCCCGCCCAACTGCCTGCCGCCGGCCAGCCGCTGGAACTGAGCTACGAACTGGCCTGGCAGGGCGACACCCAGCAGCGCCCCCCGTCGAGCTGGGTCACCCAGACCCGCAAGGGCTATGGCTTCACCCGCCTCTCGCCGGCCGAGCAGGCGCGCCAGCCGCAGTACGTGATCGATTTCGCCGGCCCCGCGCTGGACAGCCTGCCCGCCGGTGCGCCCGTCAAGGCGGTGGTCACGGCCAACACCAATGGCCGCGTGCTCGAAACCCTGGCCTACCCCAATCCCGCCACGCGCACCTGGCGCGTGACCGTGCGCGTCGAGCGCGTGGACCCGACCCAGCCGGTCGAGCTGCGCGCCTTTCTTCAACACCACAACGACACCGTGAGCGAAACATGGACACATCTGCTGCTTCCCGAATGAGCACGGCCCACCCCAGTTCGCACCCCGGTGCGGCGCCTGAAAGCCTTCCCATGCCCCAGCATGCCCTGACCCAGCTGCGCGAAGAGCGCCACCCCAATTCCGTCACGGCGCCTCCGATCAACCGCGGCTCCATGGTGCCTCGCCCCTGGCGCGGCTTCTGGAACAGCATCGGCACCGCGCTGCTGAGCACGGCCAGCCGCGTGCTGCCCCCGCGCACGCCCGCCGTGGCGTCCGCCGAGGTCGCCGAAGCGCCCATGGCCTGGCAGAGCGCGGCCAACCGCCGCCGACTGGTGTTCGCCCTGCTCACCGTGGTGAGCACCGCGTTCGCCACCAGCCTGTTCGCCGATGCACAGCCCGAGCACCACAACGCCTGGCTGCAGTACGGCCAGCTCGCGCTGTTCGGCCTGCTCTCGGCCTGGGTCGTCACCGGCTTCGTGACGGCGCTCATGGGCTTCTGGGTCTCGCTGTTCGGTGACCGCCACACGCTGCGCGCGGCCGACGTGAAAGACCACGCCATGAACCCCGAGGCGCGCACGGCGATCATCATGCCGATCTGCAACGAGGACGTGGCCACCGTGTTCGCCGGCCTGCGCGCCACCTGCGAATCGCTCGCCGCCACCGGCCACGCCGGCCAGTTCGACGTGTTCGTGCTCTCCGACAGCTACAACCCCGAGATCGCCCAGGCCGAACGCAAGGCCTGGGAAGACCTGCGCGCCGCGCTGGCCGCCCAGCCCGAGCTGCCGTCGATCGAGGTGTACTACCGCCTGCGCACCCGCCGCACGCACCGCAAGGCCGGCAACGTGGCCGATTTCTGCCGCCGCTGGGGCAAGGACTACCGCTACATGGTGGTGCTCGACGCCGACAGCGTCATGAGCGGCAACTGCCTGGTGTCCATGGTCAAGCTGATGGAAGCCAACCCCCGCGCCGGCATCGTCCAGACCGCCACCCAGGCCATCGGCCACGCCACCCTGCATGCGCGCGCGCAGCAATTCGGCTCGCGCGTGACCGGGCGCCTGTTCACGCTGGGCATGCAGTTCTGGCAGCTGGGTGAGTCCCACTACTGGGGCCACAACGCGATCATCCGCGTCGAGCCTTTCATGAAGCATTGCGCGCTGGCGCCCATCAAGGGCACGGGCGGCATGTCCGGCGGCATCATGTCGCACGACTTCGTCGAAGCCGCGCTGATGCGCCGTGCCGGCTACCACGTGTGGCTGGTGTCCGACCTGACCGGCAGCTACGAGCAGCAGCCGCCCGACCTGCTGAGCGAACTGCAGCGCGACCGCCGCTGGTGCCAGGGCAACCTGCAGAACTCGCGCCTGATGGCCGAACCCGGCATCCACCGCGTGCACCGCACCATGTTCGCCATCGGCGCCATGTCCTACCTCTCGGCCCCGCTGTGGCTGGCCTTCCTGTCCATCGGCACCGCGCTGTGGGCGGCCGATTCCAGCGCCATCCCGAGCTGGCAGGCCGTGCCCGAAGAACTGCGCGCGCTGTGGATGTGGACGCTGACCATGCTCTTCATGCCGCGCGTGCTGGGCCTGCTGGCGGTGTTCATGAAGGGCGAGCAGAAGTCCTTCGGTGGCACCGTGGGCCTGCTGGGCAGCTCGGCCGTGGAAACCGTGCTGGCCCTGATGCAGGCGCCGATCCGCATGCTGGCGCACTCGCTGTTCGTGCTGGTGGCGATCACCGGCCTGAAGCTGGAATGGAAGTCGCCTCCGCGCGAAGCGGCCGGCGTGACCTGGCGCGATGCCGTGGCGCGGCTGGCCCCCATGACCCTGGTGATCGGCCTGCTGGCCGTGGGTGTGGCCGCGATCAACGCCAACGCGCTGATCTGGCTGGCACCGGTGGCGATGCCGCTGCTGCTGGCGGTGCCGCTGACCGTGGCCACCAGCCATGTGGACCTGGGTGCCTGGATGCGCTCGCGGGGCGTGCTGCTGATTCCCGAAGAATCGTGGTCACCCGCGGTGCTGCGCCGCGCCTGGCGCCATGCCAGCCGCTTCGGCCTGCCGCACGCGGCCTGACCGGCGCCCCCGTTTCCGTCCAACGCGCCGCTCTTGCGGCGCGTTGTCGTTTCAGCGCACGACGCTGTAGTTCGCCGGTACGAAGCGGTAGCCCTTGCCCTCGCGGCGCAGGTGGCCGATACCGGGGAACGAGAGGTGGGAAGCCGCGACCCAGTAGCCGTTCTTCGCGGCGTCCGCGTAGGCCTTCTGGCGCTGCGCGGCGGCGGCCTTGCTGTCGGTGTCGAATGCGATGGTGACAGCGGGGTTGGCGAACTGCACTGCGGCGACGTGCATCAGGTCGCCCCACAGCACCAGCTTCTGGCCCTTGCTTTCCACCAGGTAGGTGCTGTGGCCCGGTGTGTGGCCGCGCGAGGCCTGGGCCTTGATGCCGGGCACGAGTTCGGTGTCGCCGTTGAAGGGTTTGAACTTGCCGGCGCTGATGTAGGGGTTGAGCGCAGCCATGGCGCCCTGGAAGAAGCCTTTGGCGTCGGCCGGTGCTTTTTCCATCTGGGCCTGGCTGAGCCAGAAGTCGGCATCGTGCTGGTCGGCGTGCACGGTGGCGTTGGGGAAGGCGCGTTGGTCGCCGGCCAGGAGGCCGCCGACGTGGTCGGGGTGCATGTGGGTGACGATGACCGCATCCACCTGGTCGGGCTGGTAGCCGGCGGCCTTGAGGTTGCCGAGCAGTTTGCCGAGGGTGGGGCCGAACAGGCCGGCGGCGCCGGCGTCCACCAGCACGAGCTGGCTGCCGGTGTTGATGAGGTAGGCGTTGACCGAGGTTTCGACCGGGGCCTTGAGAAAGGACTGGTTGAGCGCGGTTGTGACCTTGCCCGGCTGGGTGTTGGTGAGCAGCTTGTCGACCGGCAGATCCACCGTGCCGTCGGACAGTGCGGTGATCTCGAAGTCGCCCAGCATCATGCGGTAGTAACCCGGCGCCGAGGTCTTGACCATGGGCGCTCCGGCTTGGGCCGTTGCCGCCCCCAGAGCCAGGGCGATGGCGAGGGAGGTTTTCTGCAGCCAGCGATGGGTGTTCATGGGGTTTTGCTCCACTTGGGTTGACGGGGTTTGTGAGGATACGGCTTACTTCATTCCAACGGGTGGGCAGGGT
>NZ_JBYTAE010000147.1:0-6927 GCF_058787875.1 Hydrogenophaga sp. FW305-3-2-15-A-LB1
CCGCGAGCCCGCGCGCCGCCGGTGTCTCGCGCTTCCATGAAAGCGCGCGCGCCCAGGTGGCCGGCGGCGCCACCTACATCGACGACATCCCCGAGGTGCGCGGCACGCTGCACGCCGCCCCGGTCTGCTCCCCCGTTCCCCACGGCCGGCTGCGCGGCGTGGACGCCTCGGCCGCCCTGGCCGTGCCCGGCGTGCGCGGCGTCTTCGGCGCCAGCGACATCCCCGGCGACCCCACGCTGGCCGCCTTCGCCCACGACGAGCCCGTGTTCGCCAGCGAGACGGTGCAGTTCACCGGCCAGGTGGTGGCCGTGGTCGTGGCCGACGACGTGATGACCGCGCGCCGCGCCGCGCGCCTGGTCAAGCTCGACATCGAGCCCCTGCCCGCCGTGCTCTCGGTGCACCAGGCCCATGCCCAGGCCAGCTACGTGCTGCCCCCGGTGCACGTGAAGCGCGGCGACGCGGCCGCCGCCCTCGCGCGCGCCCCCCACCAGCTCGAAGGCACGTTCGAGGTCGGCGGCCAGGAACACTTCTACCTGGAAGGCCAGATCGCCTACGTGCTGCCGCTGGAACAGAACCAGTGGTGGGTCTACTCCAGCACCCAGCACCCGGGCGAGGTGCAGCACTGGGTGTCGCACGCGCTGGGCATCGACAACCACGCGGTGACGGTGGAATGCCGGCGCATGGGTGGCGGCTTCGGCGGCAAGGAAACGCAGGCCGGCCACCTCGCGGTGTGGGCCGCCGTGGCCTCGCGCAAGCTGCAGCGCCCGGTCAAGCTGCGGCTGGACCGCGACGACGACTTCATGGTCACCGGCAAGCGCCACCCCTTCGCCTACCACTACCGCGTGGGCTTCGACGACACCGGTCTGCTCAGCGGGCTCGACCTGGAGATGCTGGCCAACTGCGGCTTCAGCGCCGACCTCTCCGGCCCCGTGGCCGACCGCGCGATCTTCCACGCCGACAACGCCTACTTCCTGGAAGACGTGACGATCTCCAGCTACCGCTGCAAGACCAACACCCAGAGCCACACCGCCTTCCGCGGCTTCGGCGGCCCGCAGGGCGTGATCGTGATCGAGCGCATCCTCAGCGACATCGCGCAGGCGCTCGGCAGGGACCCGCTGGACGTGCGCCTGCGCAACCTCTACGGCATCGAGAGCCGCAACGTCACGCACTACCAGATGGCGGTGGAGGACAACATCCTCGAACCGCTCATGACCACGCTGGCGCAGACCAGCCGCTACCGCGAGCGGCGCGGCCAGATCGCGGCCTGGAACGCGGACAGCCCGGTCATCAAGAAAGGCATCTCGCTCACGCCGGTGAAGTTCGGCATCAGCTTCACCGCCACGCTGTTCAACCAGGCCGGCGCGCTGGTGCACGTGTACACCGACGGCAGCGTGCAGGTGAACCACGGCGGCACCGAGATGGGCCAGGGCCTCAACACCAAGGTCGCCGCCATCGTGGCCGACGAGCTGGGCGTGCCCTTCGAGCGCGTGCTCTCCACCGCCTCCGACACCAGCAAGGTGCCCAACGCCAGCGCCACCGCCGCCTCCAGCGGCACCGACCTCAACGGCCGCGCCGCGCAGTTCGCCGCGCGCCACGTGCGCGACAACCTCGCGGCCTTCGTCGCCGGGCTGGACGGCTGCGGCGCGGGCGCGGTGCGCTTCGAAGGCGGCCAGGTGATCACGCCCAAGACCACGCGCAGCTTCGAGGAGGTGGTGCACGCGGCCTACGCCAACCGCATCCAGCTCTGGAGCGACGGCTTCTACCGCACGCCCAAGATCCACTACGACAAGACCACCCTCACCGGCCGGCCCTTCTACTACTTCGCCTACGGCGCGGCGGTCACCGAAGTGGCGATCGACACGCTCACCGGCGAGAGCCGCGTGCTCAAGGTGGACATCCTGCACGACGTGGGCCACAGCATCAACCCGGCGATCGACATCGGCCAGATCGAAGGCGGCTTCGTGCAGGGCATGGGCTGGCTCACCACCGAGCAATTGGTCTGGAACGACAAGGGCTACCTGCAGACCCACGCGCCCAGCACCTACAAGATCCCGGCCACCGGCGACATCCCCGCGCACTTCAAGGTTGAACTCTGGCCCGAGGCCAACCGCGAGGACAACGTGCACGGCAGCAAGGCCGTGGGCGAGCCGCCCTTCATGCTGGCGATCAGTGTGTTCGAGGCGCTGCGCGACGCGGTCGCCCAGGCCGGCGGCCGGCCCGGGGCAATGAACGCACCGGGCACGGCGGAAGAGGTATTGAAGGCGGTGGGCGCTTAGACAAAGGGCCGTTGCCGCTGCCCCACCTTGAAGGTGTTCAGCGGTTGAAGATTGGGCGGCGTGATGCGGTTGACCATGACGCCACCTCCGTCGTTTCCGATCCCGCCGTGCTCCTCCGCACCCACATCGAAATCATCGAGGGCTTCGTGCTGGTTGTCGTTGCCCACTGCCTGAGTTTCAGCGCCATTGTCGGCCGCGTTGTGCTCTGGCTGTTGCGCCCCGCCCCGATGGAGTTCAACGGGCTCCACGGGCAGGCGAGGCACAGAGCTGATGCCAGAGGAACTGCCCTCCCTCTCGATGGGAACCGGTGACCCGTTCCCATGGTGCCTTTGCAACCGTTGCGGCAGGGATAGGTTGCTCACGGAATGCTCGATGAACCCGGTGAGGGGTGCCTCCTCCTGCCGGTCCATACACCCAAGAATGAAGGTCATCAGCCAGAAGATGCCGATTTCGATGCCATCGAACAGGGCGACAAAATCATGGAAGCCCACAGAATCCGAACCGCGCTGGCACAGGTTGTTGGGAGACAAGCCTTGGTGCATGTGGTGCTTCCAGGCCGCCAGCAGCAGGCCTTCGCCAACGGCCTGAACGCCGTGCGTGATGCCCTTGGTGTGCAGGCCGACAAAGGGTTGGGGATCGTGCTGGTGCCAGCTTTTGAACGCGACCTGGGTGAGGTAGCCAATCGTGAGCGAGGCCAGCAGGTCGGTGACCGCGAACAGCCCGGTTTGCAGGCTGTTGCCCCAGACGTCGGGCAGTTGCCGTTGCCCGCTGCGGCGAACGGGGGGAAGCTGGCTCGACAGAAGCAGCCCCATCTGATCGAACGAGCACACCACCAGGGTCACCATGAGAATCCACAGATGGACGCGGCCAGGGGCCTTCAGGGTTCTCAGCCCCAGGCGCTGCTTGGCCACCGGAATGGCCACGTCGCGCAACGCGAACCGCACCCCATGCTGCACCGTTCGATTGACCAGCTCGGCGGCCACGCGTTTTTCGTAGGTCAGGTCGCCACCGCCATCGCAAAACGCGTGCTCCATGGCGGTTTGAACAGCGGTGCCCGCGATGTAGCCCAGGAAGTTCGCAAAGGCGATCGCCACCGCATCGCGAAAAATGGGGCCGTGTTGAGGCCCCTCCCCGAGCATGGCCAGCACCTCATCCACCCGACTGCCCAGGCGGCCAGGGTCATGCGGGCCGTGCAGGTTCTCCAGCCCGTCCAGCGCGCGGTTCAGGTGGCGAATCAACTCCTCGCCGCTTCTGAAGTACCCGCGGAAAGAAAGAGGCTCCTTCTGATAGTGGCGCTGGAGTTGCTGCAGCAGTTCAAGGTCGGGTTGCTCTCCGAGGAGGAGAAGCCCGGCCTCTCTCTTCAACCTGGGCCAGTCTTCGGGCAGCCAGTGCTGTTCGCACATGCGGTCAAACCGTTGTGCCAGATTGACGGCCGTCAAATCGGGACGGATGGGTTGAACGCGCTGAAAAGAAGGGCTCGTCATGCTTGAGGTTGGGGTCGCATCGAGGTGCGCGCGGGCACCAACGAGGTCCTTTAGTGGCAGCGTCCCAACGACGGTTCGGCCATGGCCGGCGACCGGGGCGTTCTCGCCCCGGCCTCTTTCATCAGAACGTGTGGCGCATGCCCACCTGGATGCCGCGCAGGTCCTGGCCGAGCGCGGGCACGCGGGTGCCCATGTCCTGACTGGACGGGAACATCGCGATGCGCGAGGCGCCGCTGTTGTTCAGCAAGGCGGCCGAGGTGTAGAGCATGGTGCGCTTGGAGAGGTTGTGCGCATAGCCCACGGCGAACAGGGAGGCGTCGCCGGTGGCGCGCTGGTTCTGGATCCAGGAGGCGCGGAACTCGCCCGCGCCCACCGGCACCGTCAGGCCCAGCAGGTACCCCTTGGCCGAGGCCAGGCTGTCGACCTTGTTGTGCTGCAGGTAACCGAACAGCTTGAAACCGTCGAAGCGGTAGGTGGCGCCCAGGCCGGTGGTCTGGCTGAACACATAACCCGCGCCCGGCGCGCCGATGGTGGCCCGGGCCACCTCGATGCGGTCGGTCGCCAGGCCGACGTACAGGCGGTCGGCCGTGTACTCGGCGCTGGCCGCGAGGTTCTTGTTCGGCGTGTCTTCGCGCATCTGGACCAGCAGCCGCATGTTCAGGCCGCCGAACAGCGTGGGCGAAAGGTACTGCACCGAGTTGGGCAGCATGGGCGTGTAGCCGCGCACCGCCGAACCCTGCAGCATCGACAGCTGGGCGCCGGTCTGCGCGCGGGCAAAGGGATCGGTCTTGCCGGTGAGGAAGATGAAGGGGCTCCAGTGCGCGCCGAGTTCGATCGCACCGAGCTTGGCGTCGCGCAGGCCGACGTAGGACTCGCGGTTGAAGAACGCGGTGGTGCTGGACTGCATGCCGGTGTCGGCCTGGAAGCCGCTCTCGAGCTTGAAGTAGGCCGACAGGCCGCCGCCGAGCTGTTCGGTGCCGCGCAGGCCGAACAGCGAGGTGTCGCTGCTCAGGGTCTTGCGGGTGCCGGACTCGCCCTGGTATTTGATGGCGTTGACGCCCAGGTCGATGCGGCCGTACAGCTCGACGCTGGACGTCTGCGCCGACGCGATCAAAGGCAGCAGCGCGAAGGGAATGGCGCCGAGTGCGTGGAACCTCATGGGGTGTGTCTCCAAGGATGTTGTGGGTGGGTGGATCGAGGTGTGCCCGCTCAGCGCGGCGGCGGCCTCACGCCGGTGCGTTCACCACATGCGCCTGCATGTAGTGCTTGAGGCCCTGGGCGGCGTACTCGCTGCCCAGGCCCGATTGCTTGGCACCCCCGAAGGGGATCTGGGCATCGAGCCAGAGGTGCTGGTTGACGCTGGCGGTGCCGACCTCGAGCCGCGCCGCGACGCGGGCCGCGGCAGGCACATCGCGGCCCCAGACCGAGCCGGTGAGCCCGTAGGGGCTGGCGTTGGCGCGTTGCACCGCCTCGTCCACGTCGGTGAAGCTCAGCACCGGCAGCACCGGGCCGAAGGGCTCCTCGGCCACCAGGCGGCTGTCGTCCGCGAGGCCGCTGACCACGGTGGGCGCGATGAAATAGCCTTCCCGGTCCAGCGCCTGGCCACCCGCATGGAAGCGCGCGCCGCGCTCGCGCGCGTCGTCGAGGATGCCGAGCACGATGCGGTGCTGCGCCGCGTTCTGCACCGGGCCGAGCACCACGCCCGGCTCGAAGCCGCCGCCCACCGCCACCGCTTTCGCCCGCTGGGCCAGGGCCTCGCACACCGCGCCATGCAGGCGCTCGTGCACGTACAGGCGCTTGATCGCCATGCAGATCTGGCCGCTGTTGGCGAAGGCGGCGTTGAACAGCGGCTGCGCGATGGCCTCGGGGTCGGCATCGGGCAGCACGATGGCGGCGTCGTTGCCGCCGAGTTCAAGCGTCAGGCGCTTGAGCGTGCCGGCGCTGCTGGCCATGACCTTCCTGCCGGTGGCCGCCGAGCCGGTGAAGCTGATCTTCTGGATGTCCGGGTGCTCCGCGAGCGCGCGGCCCAGGTCGTTGCCGCCGGAGACCATGTTGAGCGTGCCGGCGGGCAGCAAGGCCTGCGCGCGCTGCGCGAAGCGCAAGGCGCTCAGCGGCGTGTAGGGCGAGGGCTTGACCACGATGGTGTTGCCCGTGAGCAAGGCGTGCACGATCTTCGGCACGCACAGCACCAGCGGCATGTTCCAGGGCGTGATCGCGCCCACCACGCCGAGCGGGCGGTGGTGCAGCTCGACGCGGCCCTGGGCGTCCTCGCGCAGGGTTTCCACCGGCACGTCCAGCGCCACCAGGCGCTGCAGCTGCGCCGCCGCGCGGGCCACCTCGTCGCGGGCGCGCGGCAGCGGTTTGCCCTGCTCCAGCGTGATCAGCCAGGCCAGCGGCTCCAGGTCCTGCAGCAGCAGGTCCGCCAGCGCCAGCAGCTTCTGGCGCCGCTCGGCCCAGGGCCGCGCGGCCCAGGCGGGCTGCGCGCGCCGCGCGGCGGCCACGGCCTCGTCGAGCTGGGCCAGCGAGGCCTCGGGGGCCGTCGCGAAAGGCTGGGCGGTGGCCGGGTCGATGACCTCGAACCGGCTTTCGCCCTCGCGCGCCTGACCGTCGATCGACAGCATCGGGGGGGTGTCGTCCAAACGCAGGGCGCGCAAGGCCTCCGCACGCATCGGATGGTGCTCCATGGAATTCCTTTCGGGGGCTCGCGCCCCGGGGTCGTGGGGTCGGCGGGCGTTATTCGCCGATGACGTTGAGCAGGGCCTGCCGGCCCTCGACCTGCACCGCGTGCAGGGCGCGCTGGAGCGCGGGCATGAGGTCTTCACGCCGTGTCACGCGCTCGCCGTGACCGCCGGAGGCCTCGGCGTAGCGCTCGAAATCGGGCACGGGCCGCAGCGAGGACAGCGGCTCCGGCCGGCGCTCCCGGGCCTGCCGCGCGGCGTGGCCCTGGGGGTACATGCCGGTGGCGGCCTTCTGCACGCCTTCCCAGCCTTCGTTGTTGAACACCACCGTGAGCACGGGCAGGCCGTGCATCGCGGCCGCGTGGTGGCAGGCCGCGGGGTTGGCGAACAGGTAGGCGCCGTCGCCCACCACGCAGATCACGGTGCGCCCCGGGGCCGCCTGCTGCGCACCCAGCGCGGCGGGCAGGCCCCAGCCCAACCCCCCCGAGG
>NZ_JBYTAE010000148.1:0-6492 GCF_058787875.1 Hydrogenophaga sp. FW305-3-2-15-A-LB1
ATCACGCCGATGATGTCGCTGATCTTCTTGCTGCTGTGGTTGATCTCGTCCATGGTCGTGACCACCTGGCCCACCACTTCACCGCCGCGCACCGCGATCTCCGCGGCGCTCGCCGCCAGCTGGTTCGCCTGGCGCGCCGCATCGGCGCTCTGGCGCACCGTGCTCGTGAGCTGCTCCATGCTCGCCGCCGTTTCCTGCAGGTTGCTTGCCGCCTGCTCCGTGCGCGCGCTCAGGTCCTGGTTGCCCGAGGCAATCTCCACCGACGCCGTGTTGATGCTGTCCGTCGCGCTGCGCAGCTCGCGCATCATGCCGAGGAAGCGCTGGCGCATGCTCTCGACCTCGCGCACCAGGCGGCCGATTTCGTCGCTGCGGCTGGACTGGAAGGCCTGGCTCAGGTCACCCTGCGCCACGGTGGTGACGGCGGCGGTCAGCTGGGCCAGCGGCTGGCTCACGTTGCGGCGCACCAGCAGGTACATGCCAGCGCCCAGGGCGGCCGTGGCCACGGCCAGCATGGCCCACAGGGCGTACATGGTGCGCCAGTAGCTGGCCATGGCTTCCTTGTCGGACACCTCGGCCACCACCCACCAGCCCGACTGGGACTGGCGCTTGACCGCCCACGGCCGCTCGATGGACGCGTTGAACAAAGGCGTGGCCTCGCCCACGAACACCTCCGGCGATGCGCGCATTTCGCTGAGCATCGCGGCAGCGCCGGGGTTCACCTCCAGCACCTTCTTGCCCGCGGCCGTGGGGTGCGAGACGAACACCGCATCCTCGTTCGATCCGGCGGGGTCGATCACATAGCTGCCACCGCTCTCGAAGAAGCGCGCTTCGTCCACGAGCTTGTCCAGCGCGGTCTGGAAGTCGGCCATGTCGAAACCGATGAACAGGATGCCGACCACCTTGCCGGCGTCGTCCTTCAGGGCCTCGTAATGCGTCATGTAGGGCTTGCCGAACAACACGGCGCGGCCGGTGTAGGTCTTGCCTTCCAGCATCAACGGGTAGGCCGGGTGCTTGCGGGCCAGCAGCGTGCCCATGGCACGCTCGCCGTTTTCCTTTTTCAGCGAGGTGCTGATGCGCTCGAAGTCATCGCCCTTGCGCATGAAGATCGTCGCCGCGCCACCGTTGGTGCGGCCGAAGGTGTCGACCTCGGAGAAGTCGTTGTTGAGCAGCATGCCCCAGCCCTTGAGCATGCCGGCCTGCACGTCGAGCTCGAACTTGTCGGCGAACTTCTGGCGGAACGGCTTGTAGGCCCGATCCGTCATCATGCGCGCCGTGGTGTCGAAAGCGTCGATCGAATTGCCCACGGACAAGGCCTTGTCGCCCGTCCACTGGACCATGCGCTCGCGCGAGGATTTTTCCGCCATGACGGACATGACGCCACTGATCAGCACCAGCACCACGGACAGCAGGGCCACGGCGAGCAGGGCGACGCGGCGCGCCACCGAGCTTTGTCGGTTGTCGGTTGGTCTCATCTTCGGAAGCTCCTCGTCGCGGCCCGGGCCGCGGGCTTGTTATTGAAGTGCCTGGGCGCTGTCCATCAAGCCCATGTCGCTGCCGGACATGAGGGCTTCGATGTCCATCAGGATCAGCATGCGTTCACCCACGCTGGCGATGCCGGTGATGAAGCTGGTGTTGACGTTGGTGTTCATCTCGGGTGCCGGCTTGATCAGGTCGCCGGCGAGCTCGAGCACGTCGGAGACGGAGTCGACCACCGCGCCGACCACGCGGCCGTGCACGTTGAGCACGATCACCACGGTGAAGCCGTTGTATTCCACCTTGTCGCAACCCAGCTTGATGCGCAGGTCCACCACCGGCACGATCACGCCGCGCAGGTTGACCACGCCCTTGATGAACGCCGGGGCGTTGGCGATGCGGGTGGGCTCTTCGTAGGAGCGGATTTCCTGCACGCGCAGGATGTCGATGCCGTACTCCTCGCCACCCAGGCGGAAGGTCAGGAATTCGGCGCTGGCAGCTTGTGCGGCGGCGGCCCTGGCACTGTCGTGGCGGGCAAGGTGGTTGGCTTCGTTGCGCATGTCCATGGATCGGGTCCTCAGTTGACGGGTTGGTCCCAGGAATATCGGCCAGCGCGGCGGCGGCTGAAGGCGTAAAAAGGCCGACAAACCCGCCCCAATCACCGCTCGCCAGGCACATCGAGTACCAAAGTACGCAGAAGCGGCCCCGCGCCGGCTCAGGGTTTGTCCCTGAGGCGTCGGTGGCCCCGCCGGCCATCTGGTAACTTGAACCGATGAACGACACCACCCCGCCTGGCCCGCAACACCTGGCCGCCACCCGCTGGATCGAAACCGACCACCCCGCCGTGCGCGCCTTCGCCCGGGAACACGTCCACGGCGAGACACCGCGCGAGAAGGCGGTGTCGCTGTACCTCGCCGTGCGCGACGGGCTGCGCTACGACCCCTACCGCATCGACATGTCCGACGCCGGCATGAGCGCGAGCCGCGCGCTGGAACAAGGCCACGGCTGGTGCGTGCCCAAGGCCGTGCTGCTGGCGGCGGTGTGCCGCGCCGAGGGCATTCCCGCGCGGCTGGGCTTTGCCGACGTGCGCAACCACCTCTCCACCGAGCGCATGCGCCACACCATGAAGACCGACGTCTTCGTCTGGCACGGCTACACCTCGCTGTGGATCGACGGCGCCTGGCGCAAGGCCACGCCGGCTTTCAACATCGAGCTGTGCGACAAATTCGGCCTGTTGCCGCTGGAGTTCGATGGCGAGGCCGATTCGATCTACCACCCCTTCGACCGCGAAGGCCGCCAGCACATGGAGTACGTGAACGAACATGGGGCCTTCGACGACCTGCCCCTGGCGCGCATGCGCGAGGTGTTCCGCGAGGTCTACCCCGACATGCCCACCGACGCGCAGCCGATCGAGGGCGACTTCGGCGCCGACGCCGCGCGCGAAGCCGGCCGGGCCTGAGCCGGGCCGCCGATCAGCTTGAGAAGCGGAACACAGCCGTGCTGGCCATCAGGTTGGGCAGCACGCGGACCTCGCGGCCCTCGTGCAGGCCGAAGCTGTCCTCGATGGTCAGGCCGTTGCGTCGCGCCAGCACCTCGAAGTCGGCGTGCGTGCCGACGCGGATGTTGGGCGTGTCGTACCACTGGTAAGGCAGGCGCTTGGTGACCGGCATGCGGCCCTGCAGCACGTGCAGGCGGTTGGGCCAGTGCGCGAAGTTGGGAAAGGCGACCACGCCCAGGCGACCCACGCGCGCGGTCTCGCGCAACATGGTTTCGGCGTTGCGCAGGTGCTGCAAGGTGTCGATCTGCAGCACCACGTCGAACGCGTCGTCACCGAACATGGTCAGCCCGTCTTCCAGGTTGAGCTGCAGCACGTTGACGCCGCGCCGCATGCAGGCGAGCACCTTGGCGTCGTCGATCTCCACGCCATAGCCGCTGCAGCCACGCGCGGCCTGCAAATGGGCCAGCAGGGCGCCGTCGCCGCACCCGAGGTCCAGCACGCGCGAGCCCGGCGGCACCAGGCGGGCGATGGCGTCCATCAATGGCTTTTCGCTCATTTGAAAACCTCCGTGCTGCGCACTGCGGAGCGAGCTTGCTTGGGGCGGCCCGGCGCGGCGCTCATGCCTTGCCTCCCGCGATGGTCTGTTCAAAGTAGGCCCGCACCGCCTGCAGGTAACGCGGATCGTCGAGCAGGAAGGCGTCGTGGCCGTGCGGCGCATCGATCTCGGCGTAGCTCACGTCGCGCTGGTTGTCGAGCAGGGCCTTGACGATCTCGCGGCTGCGCGCGGGTGAAAACCGCCAGTCCGTGGTGAAGCTCACCAGGAAGAACTTCGCCTGGGCGCGCGCCAGCGCGGCCGTGAGGTTGCCATCGAACGCGCGCGCCGGGTCGAAATAGTCGAGCGCGCGGGTGATCAGCAGGTAGGTGTTGGCGTCGAAGTACTCGCTGAACTTGTCGCCCTGGTAGCGCAGGTAGCTCTCGATCTGGAACTCCACGTCCTGCGTGGAGTAGCGGTAGGCCAGTTCGGCCGCCGCCGCGGGATCCTGGGCGTCGCTCGAGCGCAGGCTGCGCCCGAACTTCTCGTTCATCACGTCGTCGCTCAAGTAGGTGATGTGGCCGATCATGCGGGCGATGCGCAGGCCCCGGCGCGGCAACGTGCCCTCGCGCAGGTAGTGGCCGCCGTGGAAATCGGGGTCGGTCACGATGGCGCGCCGCGCCACCTCGTTGAAGGCGATGTTCTCGGCCGTGAGGTTGGGCGCACTGGCCACCACCACCGCGTGGCGCGCGCGCTCGGGGTACTGCAGGGTCCAGCTCAGGGTCTGCATGCCGCCCAGGCTGCCGCCCATCACCGCCGCCAGCGTCTGGATGCCCATGGCGTCGAGCAGGCGGGCCTGTGCATCCACCCAGTCCTCCACCGTGACCACCGGGAAATCCGCGCCCCAGGGCGTGCCGGTGGCGGGGTTGTTGTGGGTCGGGCCGGTGGAGCCGAAGCAAGAGCCCAGGTTGTTGACCCCGATGACGAAGTACTTGTCGGTGTCGACCGGCTTGCCCGGGCCGATCATGTTGTTCCACCAGCCCTCGCTGCGCGCCAGCGGCTGGCCGCTGTCGTCGGCGTACCAGCCCGCGACATGGTGAGAGGCATTGAGCGCGTGGCAGATCAGCACCGCGTTGGACCGGTCGGCGTTGAGCGTGCCATAGGTTTCCACCACCAGCTCATAGGCCGGCAGGGTGGCGCCGGAACGCAGCGGCAGCGGTTCGGAGAATGGGAAGGTCTGTGGCGTGACGATCAAGGCCTTGTCCTGCGGGCGCCGTTCGCCCAATAAAAAACCCGGTGCCGCCAAGAGCGAGACCGGGAATCTCCCCTTTAGCGGCATTTTTAAAGCGCCCGCAATCTGGAACAAATCGGCGCTGGGCGTCAGTATAAATTGATCCGACGGCCCCTGCAGCCGCCGGCCAGGGCCCGCCAAGACGGGTTTTCCCGCTGTTTTCGCCTCCCTGTTGTTGCCGCGCATCGGGCTTACCACACCTTTGCACATCCTGAAAAATAGTTAGTGTTTGCAGGACATTCAGCGCATAATCCCTCGGCGAGCGTGGAAAACGCTCGTTTTGACAAGTGATCGGTTGGTTTCGCGTGCTACAGGTTTTTGTGTGCTAACGGGGCTCCATCGCTATTTTTCTCTGTGTTATTAGGAGTCCCAACCATGGGCAACAAACTGTACGTGGGCAATCTGCCTTACACCGTGCGCGACGAAGACCTGCAACAAGCTTTCAGCGCCTATGGTTCTGTCAACAGCGCCAAGGTCATGATGGAACGCGAAACGGGTCGCTCCAAGGGCTTCGGCTTTGTGGAAATGGGCAGCGATGCCGAAGCGCAAGCCGCGATCGAAGGCATGAACGGTCAATCGCTGGGCGGTCGCAGCCTAGTGGTCAACGAAGCACGTCCGATGGAAGCCCGCCCACCCCGCAGCGGTGGTGGCGGCTTCGGCGGTGGCCGCAGTGGCGGCGGCGGCTTTGGTGGTGGTGGCGGTGGTGAAGGCGGCTTCCGCAGCCCCTACGGCGGCGGTGGCCGTCGTGAAGGCGGTGGCGGTGGTGGCCGCGGCGGTTACTGATCGCCCGCACCCGTCGGCCTGAACCGGCGCCTGGCGCCGGTCGACACGACACAAAAGCCCTGTGGCATCTGCCCCAGGGCTTTTTTCATGGCCGCCTCAGCGGGTGGCGTCCCGCTCGCCCTGACGGTGCTTGCGCGGGCGGCCGGCGAGCAGGCGGTCGAACCAGGGGTTGGGCAACAGCCGCAGCAGCTTGGCGACCACGCCCATCTGCCAGGGAATGACGCGGTAGCTCGTGCCCGCGCCGATGGCGTCGAACGCGCGGTCGGCGAAGGTTTCCGCGGTCAACAGAAACGGCATGCGGTAGCGGTTCTGGCGTGTCAGCGGCGTGTCCACATAGCCCGGCAGCAGGGTGACAACGGCCACACCACTGCCCCGCAGCTCGCCCCGCAGGCTCTCGCAATACGCCACCACCGCGGCCTTGCTGGCGCAGTAGGCGCCGTGCCCGGGCAGGCCCCGGATGGCGGCCACGCTGCCGATGCCCACGAGCGCGCCGCTGCCGCGCGCGGTCATGGCCGCCACGAAAGGGTGGAAGGTGGCGGCCAGGCCGGTGTTGTTGGTGGCGAAGGTGCGCGCCATCACGTCGATGTCGCTCCGGTCGGCGGTGTCCATGCCGATGCTGATGCCGGCGTTGGCGATGACGACGTCGGGCACGCCTTGCGCGGCCAGGCAGGCCTGGCCGGCGGCGACGATGCTGTCGATGTCGGCCACGTCGGCGCCATACACCTGGCAGCGCGCGGCGTCGAAGCCCTGTGCCTGGGCCCAGGCCTGCATGTCCTCGGTGCGGCGCGCCACCAGCGCGAGCCGGTAACCCGCCCGCGCGAAGCGGGCCGCCAGGGCCTGGCCGATGCCGCTGGAAGCGCCGGTGATGAACACCAGCGGGCCGGAGACGGTGGGGGTCGGGTGCATGGTGGGGTG
>NZ_JBYTAE010000149.1:0-6312 GCF_058787875.1 Hydrogenophaga sp. FW305-3-2-15-A-LB1
GTGCCCACCCTGGCTGAGTTGTACCCGGGGCTGGAAATTTTCACCTGGCTGGGCTTCTGGGTCCCGGCGAAGACGCCAGCAGCGGTCATGCAGCGGCTGCACCAGGAACTGACCACGATCAACCGCTCGCCCGAGATGGTGAAGTACATCTCCGATGCCGGGCTGGACATCTCCTTGACCACGCCCGCGGAAACCGAGGCCATCATCAAACGCGATGCGGAAGTGATGGGGAAGTTGATCAAGACCAAGGGGATCAAGCTGGAGTGAGAGGCCGGCGGCCGGTCGGTCGTCAGGCGCGGCGGGTGTCGGCCGACGCCCGCAGGGCGCCCAGAAAACGCGCCAGGTGGGGGTTCGTGTCGGCGTCCCGGTAGCCCAGGTAGAGGCTGGAGACGGCCTCCTTGTCGAGGATGCGGCTGTACAGCACCCCGTCGAGCTGCACGCATTGCGTGCCCTGGGGCACGATGGCCACGCCGAAGCCGGACGCCACCAGGCCGATCATGGTCGAGGCATCGCGCGCCTCGTGCATGACGGCCGGGCGGAACCCGGCCTTGGCGCACAGGTCCAGCACCTTCCAGTAGAGGCCGATGCCCGCGTCCCGGGGGTAGACGATCAGCGGCACGTTCTTCAGTTCGCCGATGTGGATGCCCTTGCCCTTGGTCAGCACGTGCTGCTGCGGCATGGCGGCCACCAGCGGCGCCGAGTACCACTCCTCGATCACCACCCCGGTGGGCACGCCCACGTTGGGCTTGCGCAGCACGCCCAGGTCCAGCGAGCGCTGGTGGATCGCATCGAGCTGGTGCATCGAGGGCATCTCCAGCATCTTCAGTTCCACCGACGGGTGGGCCGCCTGGTGGCGCCGGATCGCCTGCGGCAGCGCCTGCGTCAGGATCGACGAGGCGGTGAAGCCGATGCTGAGCTTGCCCACATCGCCCGTCGCCGCGCGGTGCGCCTCGTCCTTGGCCGTCTGCACCGAGGCGAGGATGCCGCGCGCGCGCTCCAGGAAGTAGCGGCCCGCCTGCGTGAGGTAGACCCGCTTCTTGTCGCGCTCGAACAGCTGCACGCCCAGCTCCTCTTCGAGCGCGCGGATCTGCGTGCTCAGCGGGGGCTGCGCGATGTAGAGCCGCTCGGCGGCGCGGGTGAAGTTGAGCTCTTCGGCGACGGCCACGAAGTAGCGCAGGTGGCGAAGTTCCATGGTATGTCTGGCGTATGGATGGAGGTTCGAACAGCATACCGCCGAATATCGATGCCGGGCGCCAAAGGCGGTATGCTGGCCGGCCGCCCTGTCGCGGCGGACCAGGGCATTCATGAAAGGCGTCGAGTGAGGAACCCATCGCAGCGGCTCATGGCCGCCCTGCGTTTTCGCCAGCTGGAGCTGCTCAGCACGCTGGCCGACACCGGCAACATGCGGGCCGCGGCGCAGCGGCTGCACATGACCACGGCCGCGGTGAGCAAGGGCCTCAAGGACGTGGAGGCGCTGTTCGAGCAGCCGCTGTTCCACCGCCTGCCGCGCGGCGTGGTGCCCACCGTGGCCGGCACGCTGGTGGTGCAGCGCGGGCGCGTGCTGCTGGCGGAGATGGAGCAGCTCTCCGACGAACTGGCCGCGCCACTGCGCCCGCTGCACGAGCGGCTGAAGATCGGCGCCACGCCGTTCCTGACCTGGACCGTGCTGCCGCGCATCCTCTCGGTGCTCGCGGCGCAGGACCAGCTGCCCGGCGTGCTGCTGCTCGAAGGGCGGCTGGCCGACATCTCGCGCCAGCTCGAGGCCGGCGAGGTGGACGCCCTGATCACCATGGACACGCCCTCCGAACTCGGCAGCCTGTCGGCCCAGGGTTTCACCATCGAGCACATCGGGCTGGAGCAGTGGCGCGTGGTCGGCTCACCGCACCATGCGCTGGCCGCGAACCGCGGCGCGAACAGCCCGCCCCTGCGCTGGGCCGAGGTGGCGCAGGCCCACTGGATCCTGCCGCCCCGGCCGACCAACTCGCGCATGATGCTGGAGCACACGCTGCGCGGGCACGGCCTGCCGGCGCTCATCCCGCACATCGAGACCATGAGCGCGATCACCCACCTGGAGCTGGCCGAGCAGAACCTGGGCCTCACGCTGGCGGCCCAGGGCACGCTGACCGAGCGGCTGCGGCGCGGCAGCCTGGTGGAGCTGCCGATGGAGAGCCTGCCGCCGCCCGTGCCCATCGCCATGGTCTACCGCCGCAGCGGCAACGACCGGGCTCAGCTGGCCGGGCTGGCCGCCGCCGCGCAGCGCGCCAGCAGCGCGTCCGCGCCACCGCCCGCGATGTCCAGCGCGTCGAGCAAGAAGTTGGCGGCGCGGAAGTCGCGCCCGTAGGCCACGGCCAGCAGGCCGAGGCAGGCCGAGAGCACCGGCGTGCGCACCCCGGCCGCGCGCCCGAGCGCTTCCAGGAAGGCCAGGCCGAACGGCGCGTCTTCCAGCACGTAGCGGTGCTGCAGCGAGGCCGGCCCGTTCGGGCTCATGCCGTTGGCGGTGATCGCGGCCGCCATGGTGTGCAGCGGCCCTTCGGGCACGTGGTAGGAGCGCGCGTAGTGCTGGCGCAGCGACGGGACTTCGAGCCCGAAGCCCTGCGCCACCGCGCGGCGCTCGAGGTCCAGCGCCTCGGCCATGCGGCCCACCACCGCCGTGAAGTGGCCGAACAGCGACCAGGCTTCGCCGGCCTCCATGCGCGTGAGGTTCGGGATCACCTCGGCCGCGTGCGCGATCGGGTTGATGTTGGCCAGCGTGGGCGTGAGCAGGTTGTCCGCCGCGACGAAGCGGTCGCCGAACAGGTCCGCGCACAGCTGCCGCGCCTCCGAAGGGTCCAGCGGGCCCACGGTGGCCATGTCGATGCGGCTGCGCAGCGGGTTGACGTGCAGGCTGCCGTCGGGCTGGAAGTGCGTGGTCGTGAGCGTGGTGCCCCAGCCGCTGACCTGCACGCCCTCGGCCGCCGCCGCGATCCACAGCGGCGCCAGCGACAGGGCGCCGCTCACGATCACGTGCTGGCCGGGCCGCCACAGCGCGTTCAGCGGCCCGAGCACGCTGGCGTAGGCGTCGGCCGGCAGGCAGACCAGCACCACGCCGAACTCGGCGAGGCGCTCCGGCGAGGCCAGCCATTCGACCTCGACCTCGCCGCCGACGGCGCCCGAGCAGCTGAAGCTGGCGCGGCCCGCGTGGCGCCGCACCCGGCGCCCGGTGGGCGACCACAGCGCCGGCGCGATGCCGTCGCGCGCGAGAAAGGCGGCGGCGGCGCAACCGACCGGCCCCGCGCCCACGATGGCGATCCGCGATGTCATGCGGCGCATCAGTCCAGCGAGAGCTTGCGCTCGCTGATCAGCCGGCCCCACTTGGCGAGGTCGTCGGCCGCGTCCTTGCGCAGCTCCGCCGGGCTGGCGGCGACCAGCTCGATGCCTTGCTGGCGCAGCCGGTCCTTCAGTTCGTCGTTCTTCTGCACGCTGCGCACCGCCTCGTAGAGCCGGTCGATGACGGCCGGTGGGGTGCCGGCCGGCGCGAACAGCGCGAACTTGGTGGCCGACTCGAAGCGCGGCACGCCCGCTTCTTCCACCGTGGGCACCTGGGGCAGCACCGGGCTGCGCGTGCTGCCGGAGACGGCCACCGCCTTCAGGCGGCCGGCGCGGATCAGCGGCACGGCCACGCCGATGTCGACGAAGCCCAGGTCGACCTCGCCGGAGGCCACGGCCAGCGTGGCCGGTCCACCGCCCTTGTAGGGGATGTGCGTGATGGAGGTGCGCGTGAGGTCCTTGAACAGCTCGCTGGCCAGGTGGCTGGTGGAGCCGTTGCCGCCCGACGAGTAGTTCAGCCGGCCGGGCTGCTGCCGCGCGAGCGCGATCACGTCCTTGACGCCTGGCGCGTTGAGCGTGGGCCTGACGGTGAGGATCAGCGGGCTGGTGCCCACCAGCGAGATCGGCGCGAGCGCATCGGGCCCGTAGGGCAGGGGCTTGATCAGGTGCGGCGCGATCGCGTAGGTGCTGTTGGTCGCCAGGATGATGGTGTAGCCATCCGGCTTGGCGCGGCTGGCTTCGCTGTGGGCGATCGTGCCCACGGCGCCCGCGCGGTTGTCCACCACCACGGGCTGCTCCAGCTGCCGGGCCATGTGGGCCGCGAGGTGGCGCGCCAGCAGGTCGGTGGCGCCGCCGGCCGTCCAGCCCACGAGCAGTTTGATGGTCTGGTTCGGGTAGGTGCTCGCCTGCGCGAAGGCGGTGGGGGCGGTGCCGACCGCGATCGCGGCCAGGCCCGCGGCCAGGGCTTGTGTCAATGTCATCGTCGCAACCTCAGGGTGTTTCGCTGAGCGCGAGTCTAGGCAGCGGCGCGCGCCACCACCAGCGAAGCCTTCTCAAGAGGTCTTAACCGCCGGTGAACGCAGGGAGTTCAGGCCGAGGTTTCCAGCGCCGCCGAAATCGCCTGCGCGCAGCGCCGCACCTCGGCCGCGAAGGCGGCCTCGTCGTAGCGCGCGAGCTCGAACACCAGGCTCACGCCCGCCACCACCTGGCCATCGCCGAACACCGGCGCGGCGATGCCCACCCGGCCCCGGGCCACCTCCGAATCGGTGCAGGCGAAGCCGGTCTCGCGGATCGCCTTCATCTGTTTGGCGAAGTCCTTCCAGCCCCCCAGGCCCACGGATTCGCGGATCTCCTGCTCGTGGTCGAGGTAGATCTGCTTGAGCGCGCGGTCACCCAGGTTCGCCAGGATGGCCTTGGACGTGGCCCCCTTGAACATGGGCAGGGCCACGCCGCGCTCGTAGGTGGACGAGGGCGGGTGGTCGCTGCCCTTCTCCTGGTGCACGCACATCACCTGGTCGCGAAAGCGCCGGCTGATCAGCACCACCGCGTGCTGCGTGGTGCGCGCCAGCAACTCGCGCATCGGCCCCGAGGCCGCCTTCACCAGCGGGTCGCCCTGGCGCATCAGCAGGTCGTAGCGGATGAAGGCCGGGCCGAGCATGTACGCCGAGCGCGTCGACGGCGCCAGGAAACCCAGGTTGCTCAGTTCCTTGACATCCCGGTAGGCCGAGCTGATGGACACGCCCATCTCGGCCGCGATCGCCTCCACCGTCCACAGCGTGCGCCGCTCGAAGAGCTGAAGGATGTGCAGCGTCCGGTTGCGCGTGCGGATGCCCGCGCCCTCGCCCGAACGAACTTGTTTCGCATTTGTTTCCATTTTGCTATTATTCGCACTTGTTGCGAAAACTGATGCACCGCAAGCCGGTGCGATTTTCACCAAGGAGAGCCATTATGAGTTCCGATCGTGCGCGGTTGCCGGTGGCCCTGCTGACCGGTTTCCTGGGCAGCGGCAAGACCAGCCTGCTCAACCGCTGGCTGCGCGAGCCCGCGCTGTCGAACGCGGCGGTGGTGGTCAACGAGTTCGGCGACATCGGCATCGACCACAACCTGATCGCCAGCAGCAACGACAACACCATCGAGCTGAGCACGGGCTGCCTGTGCTGCAGCGTGCAGGGCGATCTGGTGGAGACCTTGCGCGAGCTGCTGGACAAGCGCAGCCGGGGCCTGGTGCGCGCCTTCGACCGCGTCGTGATCGAAACCACCGGCATGGCCGACCCCGGCCCGGTGCTGCAGGCCCTCATGACCTTCCCGGTCTCCAACGGCTACCGCCTGGCCCAGGTGATCACCACGGTGGACGGCGTCAACGGCGCCACCACGCTGGACGGTTTCGAGGAAGCCACCAGGCAGGTGGCGGTGGCGGACCAGCTGGTCGTCACCAAGATGGACCTGGCCGACCCGCCGCAGGCCCAGGCGCTGCAGCAGCGCCTGCAGGCGCTCAACCCGGGCGCCACGGTGAGCTGGGCCACGCCGACCCAGGTGCCCTGCCTGGAGGTGCTCACCGAGCTCGACGTGTACGCCGCCGCGACGCCGGCCCCCGCGGTGCGGCGCTGGCTCAACGCCGAGGCCCACGCCGACCAGCCCGCGCGCTACCGCCCGATCGGCGCGGCGGCCGCGCCCCACCACACCGAGGGCATAGCGACCTTCTCGCTCGTGTACGACGAGCCGCTGGCCTGGCAGGAACTCGCCGCCTGGCTCGATGCGCTGGTGCTCGCGCACGGCGACGACCTGCTGCGCGTCAAGGGCATCCTGAACATCGCCGGCGAGGCCCGGCCCATCGTCGTGCACGCGGTGCAGCGCCTGTTCCACCCGCCCGCGCCGCTGGCCGAATGGCCCTACGAGGACCGCCACTCGCGCCTGGTCTTCATCACCCGCGGCCTGGACCGCGCCTACGTCGAACACATCTTCGACGTGATCCGCGGCCGCGCGCCCCGCCCCAACCCCTCTTCCACC
>NZ_JBYTAE010000150.1:0-6224 GCF_058787875.1 Hydrogenophaga sp. FW305-3-2-15-A-LB1
GGGCGGCCGGTTGCGCCGCGGCGGGCGCGGGCGTGCTGCTGCGCGCCGGGGCACCGCCCGCCACGGGCTGCCCGCTGGGGGCTTGCGCCTGCGGGGGCGCCACGGGCGCGGGTGTGGCCGGCGTGGGCGCGCCGCCCGGCTGCGCCGGCCCCAGCACCACATGCAGCACCGGCACCTCGGCCCGCCGCTCCTGCCAGGGGAAGCCGAAACCCGGCAAGCCCATGCCTTGGCCGCCAAAGGTCAGGCTCAGCAGCAGGGCGTGAAAGATCAGGGAGAACGTCAGCGCCAGCGTCATGCGCCGGCGTTCGGGGTCCATGCCCGCCCACGGGCCACGGGCGGTGGTTTCCGTGGCCAGCGACGGTCCCGCCGGCATCGGGCGGGAAGAGGGGGGTGGCGCGGACATGAGGCCGATTGTCGTATCCAAACCGGCCGCCCCGGGGCGACGTATCTCACGCTTCCCCCGCCAGCGACACCGGCGAGCCTCTGCGAACCCGCCCGCCTAGTGGCTGCGAGGCGCCTTCGCCGGCCAGTAATGCCGAACACGATGGAGCTCGGCGGCGCAGGCGTAGATCGCGTTGATGGAGTCGCCCAGCGTCTTGGCCTGCCGCCGCATCTCGGCCTTGAGCGAGCGCCGCATTGCGTCGATCTGCTCGGGCGGGGCGAAGGTGCCCACCACGTCCTCCGCGCTCTGGGGCGCCACGGCGGTGTCCAGCGAAATGCTCGCCTCCAGCGTGGTGGACAGCTGCGCGAGTTGCTCCAAGCTTTGCTCGGCCAGTATGAGGATGTGGGGGGCGAGGGACGCGATGCGCTCGGACTTGTCCGGGCGTTTGGTTTTCGGGGGGCTGTCGGATTTGGATTTAGCCAAGATCGCCCCCGTACATGTGAGAAAAAACGAGCATGGATAAGGTGAATGTCCTCATATGCCTCCGTTGCGAGTGCTGTAAAAGTTGTGATGCCTTCGCAAGGATGGCAAATTTATGTATCAGCATCCACGGAGTTTGCTTCTCAGACGCACGCCTATCACGGCTCTAGAGGAGTTTGGATGGTTTGAGAGTGAGCATGATCCTCACATGGCTATCAAAGGCACAGATTGCAAATTTCAAAAATTGACTACTTTGAATTGACCATTTTGCTTACAAGATCATCCCATCTGCGCCTCCCATCATGCGCATGCGCAATAAAGGCTTGATAGACGGGAGCGCTTTCATGTCCGAAGCCCCAAGCACGAATAATCGCCAAGGTGCCAGGTTTAGTGGCCATGTGTAAATCCAGTGCATCCTCAATAAATCCCGCTTTCCATTGGGAAAGCGCCTTTTCATTTTTTACACCTTGAACTTCCGTTTGCTTTATCTGATTGTAAAGATTGGCGAGATATGTCCATTGCGAAACAAATCGAGCGTAAAAGGCAATATAAACGCCGCCAAACACTCCTGCTGTCCATTTTGTTAACGAAATAATGTCTTTTTGCAACATGTTCATCGAGTAGGTTGACCATTGTTTTTCAGGGTCAAGAGATAGCCAGGCTAAATATGCGATGAGCATTATTTCAATCGTAACTATTGCGGATCTATAGAATACCGCACTACCTCCATTTGGAAGTTTTCCGGAGGTTAGTAAATATTCTGCAGAAAAAAAGCTTGTCATTGGTTTCGATTATGTTGGATCGTCGCA
Organism: Hydrogenophaga sp. FW305-3-2-15-A-LB1; assembly: GCF_058787875.1. Lineage (NCBI taxonomy): Bacteria > Pseudomonadati > Pseudomonadota > Betaproteobacteria > Burkholderiales > Comamonadaceae > Hydrogenophaga > Hydrogenophaga sp. FW305-3-2-15-A-LB1. Next base: position 1,672 of record NZ_JBYTAE010000150.1, read on the forward strand.
AAGCAAAGCATTGATGGAGTTCACGCATTTTTCAATATTTGCCTTTGTTTCGTCTGAAAAGTCGTTCAGCTTTAAGTTTTCCTTTTCTACTCTAAGAGAGAAGTGAAACGCTATTACTGGTTTGGATCGTCCAGCTTGTTTTAGGTATTCGGTGTTGGACGAGGTTATGTTGATGCTGGCATCATTTAGAACAAATTTTGCAAAATCTGAAGTGGAAAAAATATCTTCTATGCCTGAGCCGCCAGGAAGCTTTATTAGATGCTTTTTTGCGGTCTCATCATCATCTCCAAAATGTTCACGCTTAAGATTTTTGAATACCCCGCGTCCTTGATTGTCGTCATCAACTGCAACTATGTAATCGAGCCCCCAGCCCTTAAACATATTCGCCAAAAGTTCTAATTTGTTTACTCCTGTTGCAGCTATGAAATGTGGCCTGCGCCCTGGATTCGAGAGCCTCCAAAATGTTTGAAGATAATAGTAGCCACTCATTTCTTCAATCAGTACATTATTGTGTTTTTTGATAACTTGATGGTTGGAGAGATCAGTGCCCATCGCCAAAAGTATGGGTGACAGCGTGTCGGTCGACGCGGTGCCCAAGCGATGTGCGTCAATAATGACAGTAGGACTTTCATCCAAATCCCCATCGCGTTGTACTGCATGTACGCGGTACAACTTTGGATACTCAATCATTTGAGGGCTATGAGTGGTATATATGACGGTGGACTTGTCTTTGGCCAATTTGTCCAGCAATTTGAGAACATCACCTTGTGCTTTTGAATGTAAGTTTGCACCGGGTTCATCAAGCAAAAATACTCGCCTGTATTTGGCCTTTTCTGATGCTTTAAGCTGCAAATAAAACGAAACGAACCATCTAACACCCTGGCTGCGTTGCTTGGGGTAAAGTTGTGTATTGCCATCCGATATCCAAAATACCAAATGCGATTTACCGGCTTTGTCTGCAGGAATTGGGCCGTAGCGGTCGATTTCGCATCTCAATTCGAGCTTGCCCTGCTTTCCAATAGTTTGACTCCAAAATGCATTAAAATCTTTGCTGACCTTTGCATTTGCCTTGTTTAGCTTGTTTTCTTGGGTTCTTTTGTCATCTTTCAATAGCTCTTTAAGATCGATGTCTGCTATTGAGAGAAAATTTGATGCGGCCTTTGCTCCAATGCCAGTAGGTGTCCCCTTAGTATCAATGTCTACAGTATTTGGAAGCTGTCCAATCTGTTCATTGAATGGCACCGATGAAGGGATAGCTCTCCAGAAATAGTGTGCAAAATTGGCTGAGGTCAATTGCTTTACACCCTCTTCCTCTTCCTCTTCCTCTTCCTCTTCCTCTTCCTCTTCATTTGAACTCGACAGGGCAACGTCATTTTGTTGAATCTCACCACTGTCTGCTGTTAACTGAGCTTCGTTTGATTGCAACAACGCTGCGAGCGCTAGCTGTTCATGTGTTTCATATGCTTCCTTAAGCATCAGCTCTAATTCCTGGTCATCAAGTTCCCACGTGGTTTTCAGGTCCACGGCAGTTTCGCCAGGATTTTGCTCCCAGCGTACAGTGAATTGCACCTTGTCTTGTCGAGACTGTAGATAGTTTTTTAAAACCGAAATTGCTATTTCATCTATTTCGTCCACATCCGGAATTTCACCCCATGAAATGCAAATTTTAAAGCTAACAGAAGGAAGAGGTGCACTTGTTCTGAAATCATCGGGAGTTGGACTTACATTGGAAAACCCACAATGCAGCGCATCTAATACAGATGATTTTCCACTTTCGTTTTGGCCCACCAAAACAGTGGTTCCATCAGTGGAGAATGGTGTCCAGCCGGATTCAATAATTGAGCGAAAATTCTTGATATTAAACGCCAAAAGCTGCATTTGAACTTCCAAATGTATTTGATTGCTGCGTTGTGACCGCAGGTTGATACCTCTTGCTCACTTGAGCTTACAACTTTTTTTGCTCGCCGAAAACGGTGTAACTACCGATGGAGTTAGTGTTAATGCGAAAATTTTCACGACCTGCTTTGCGGTTATCTAAGGGCGAAATCGTCTGGCTTGCAAGCCTTCTCAGGTAAATGTCTAGCGAATGCGGTGCGGCGAGGTGCTGTAAAGTTCACAGGAACCTCGTCTTAGTGGAAGTGGGAGTGATCCAAGACTCATGGCGCTTCTGAATAGTCGCCACATTTGCAATACTCAGCATTGCGCTCTGCGAAGCGGAGCCTGCCTGCAAGTCTTTGTCTAAGTTCATGCAGAGCACTGAGTTTTAGGGCTATGCGAGGAATGCGTCCAGAGCGTCGCAATCCACATCAGGTCCACTGCCTCAACTGCAGCCTCCTCATTCTCACCATCGCAAGCAAACCGATCATTCGGCGCGGCACGCTGCTGCTGTCACATTGACTAACACACCCTGCGTTACCACACTATCGCCCCGAGCACGCCGTGTTAGCCGGAGCGCGCCCATGGCATCACGTTGATGCTGGCCCCAATCCACACAACACATTGCGGCCGACCGTGATGACTTCGGCATGGTTGAGAGCGGAGTGTGGGCGGCACCACTTCAACCACGTCGCGCGGCGACGAGTCAGCCGGCGCGCGACTGCACCTCTTTGCGCAACCGCTCTTCCTGCTCACGCAGTTCGGGTGTCAGCGCATCGCCAAAATCCTCGGCCGAGAAGATTTGCCGGATCTCGATTTCGGAATCGGTTCGCATGGGGTTGGGGCACTTCTTCACCCATTCGATCGCGTCCTGCAGCGAACTGCAGTTCCAGATCCAGAAGCCGGCGACCAGCTCCTTGGTTTCCGGGAACGGCCCGTCGATCACCCGCCGGTCCTTGCCCGAGAACGCGACCCGGGCGCCTCGAGAACTTGGGTGGAGGCCTTCGCCGGCCTCCATGACGCCGGCCTTGACCAGTTCCTCGTTGAACGCGCCCATCTCGGCGAATTCCTCTTGTGTGGGCATCACGCCGGCTTCGCTGTCTTTCGTTGCTTTCACCATCACCATGAATCGCATCTTGATCTCCTTGGGTTGATCGGGGCGACCATCCGCCCGCCTCGGTACGACGATTCAGGCCGCGCCGTTTCGACAACCTGCCGTCGGCCGAAGCGTCGCCGAACATTTCGCCGGCCTGCGTGAATATGACCCGCGTCACTTTACGCCGCGCGCGGGGTGCCTGAAAATTCCCGCCGGGCTTTTCGGCCGTCCGTACTTTCCATCGAAGAAGAGAGAACCTCATGCTGTCCGCCGCTGCGATCACGCGTCTGTCCCTGTCTGGCCTGCTGGCGCTCGCGCCTTGGGCGGTTGGCGCGCAAGTGGCATCGCAGATAGGGGCGGCGCGGGCGGCGGCTCTGGCTGATCAGCCCGACGATGCGGCCGGCCTGCCACCGATGCCGATGGGCGCGGGGGGCATGGCGCCGATGCCGCGAAACGTGAAGAAGCTGGGCGATGGTGAACTCAGCTGCGCGCAGATTTATGCGGAAACCCAGGTGCTGGAGAAGACCAGCCAGGAGCGGGGGGCCGAGGTCGAGCAGGCGCAGGCGGCCATGATGGCCAGCCAGAACGAGATGATGAAACAGGCCAGCGGCGGCATGGGTGGCGGCGGCGTGGGTTCGTCGGTGGGCAGCAGCCTGCTCAGCCTGATTCCCGGTGGCGGCCAGATCCAGAGCTTCGCCATGCAGGCCGCTGCCGACGCCCGCCGCGCGAGCATGCAGGACAGCGTGGAAAAAATGATGCAGGTGCAGACGCGCCTGGTGAACGCGGAGCAGGCCCGCGAGCTGGCGCAGGCGCGCAGCGAGCACCTGACCGACTTGTTCCTCAAGAAGGGCTGCAAGCTGTCCGAGGTGAAGTCCGCCGGCGCGGCGCCTTAGCCCGCATCACCCCTTACGTCGCGGCAACAGCAGCGCATCCAGCGACCAGCGCCCCGCGCCCCTTCCGAGCAGATAGAGCAGCGGCACGGCCCAGGTCAGGTGGGTGGGCCAGGCGGCTGGGTACACCAGAAACTGGATCACGGCCGTCATGCCCAACAGCGCGGCGGCCGACAGCCGGGTGGCCAAGCCGAGCACGAGCAGGACGGGGAACAGGTGTTCGGCGCTGGTGGCGAGGTAGGCCGCCCACTCCGGGGGAATCAGGGGCAGCGCGTAGTCTTCCCTGAACAGCAGGAAGGTGGTGTCGGTGAGGCTGAACCAGCCTTCGACCTTGGTGCGGCCAGAGAGCCAGAAGATGCCGGCGATGCCGAGGCGGCTGGCCAGGGCGATGAGGTCGTGCGAGATCCAGCGCTCAAGCCAGAGGCGAATGGATTCGGTGGCGTGGGTCGTGCGTGCAAGGGTGTTCATGGTGCAACCGCCGTGAAGGCGCCGTGGGTGATGAGCTGGCCCAGCGTGGCGGCGAGGTCCAGGCCGGGTTCGGCCGCCAGGGCACAGGCGGCAGCGTCGGGGATGGGTTGGCCCTGGGCGCAGGCGTCGAGCAGCGCGCAGGCGCCCAGGCCGATCTCGTGGGCCAGCACCGTGCCCTGGGGCCGTGTGAGCAGCGTGTGCTGGCCCACGAGATCGGCCTGGGC
>NZ_JBYTAE010000151.1:0-5760 GCF_058787875.1 Hydrogenophaga sp. FW305-3-2-15-A-LB1
GTGGCCGGATCGTCCGGGCGGCCGTCGGAGGTGGGGGCTTCGGGCATCGGGGGATTATTTCAGAAGGCCCCCCGGCGCGCTGTCACCCCGGGTTTCAGACTTCGCGCGCGCCGGCCCACCAGCCGCTCATGAGGCTGGCGGGCTTGGTGCAGGCGCACACGCGCGCGCTGCATTCCCAGGCCTCCACCTGCACGTTCAGGCCGGCGAACACGCCGTAGCCGGCGCCGGCGCGAATGACCTCGTGGGCGCTGAGGCTCTCGCCCGCGCGGATCGCGCCCTCGGCGACGATGGAGCGGCCGGCCTTGATGCCCCAGCCGGCCTCCAGGTGCATGGCGCATTCAATGGTGCCGCCGGCCTGGATGCCGTCGCCCGCGCGGATGCTGTCGCGCGCCGTGAGCCGGCCGCCCACCACCAGGCTCTTGCCGCACTCGATCGGGCCCTGGGTGATCAGGTCCTGGCCCACGTGGGCGTTGCCGGCCACATGCAGCGGGCCGCCGCACCACAGGTCCCAGGCCGCGCGGATGTCGCCGCCGCAGCGCAACTGCTCGCGCGCGTCGATGCCCCAGGCGGCCTTGATGTGCCCGGTGGCCTCCAGCGAGCCGTCGCTGCGCACGCTGCCGCCGGCCTTGATGTCGTCGCCCGAGACCAGCGACTGGCCGACCACGATGCTGCCGCCGGCCTGGATGCCGCGCCCGGTGCGGATCAGGGTGTCGACCTCGATGTTGCCGCGCACCACCAGCGAGCCCGCGAACACCAGGGCCTCGGCGGCCACGGCGTCCACCTCCATCACGGCGTTGGTGGGGCCGAACTGCGAGAGCAGCCAGCAGGCGTCGCTCACGCGGCCGGCCTCCACCAGGGCGTCGAGCAGGTCCTGGTAGTTGCTGCCGTTCTCGTGGTGGCGCAGGAACCAGCGGAAACCGTCGGCGCAGGGTTGTTTGGTCTTGATGAACTGTTTGGTGAGGTCCATGGCCGGCGTCATCCCTGGCTCGCCATCACGGGCACGGGTTCGGCCAGGCCGTCGAAGGGCACCACCAGCACATCGCTCTCGGCCCATTTGGCCAGCCGCTGGGCCACGCTGCCGGTGAGAAAGCGCGCGAACGCGGAGGCGCGGCGCTTGCCGACCACCACCAGCTCGGCGCGGGTGGCCTGCTGCTGCACGGCGGTCTGGTACGCGGGGTCGCCGTTGCCCACGTCGAAGGCCATGGCGCTGCCGGCCATGCCCAGCGCGCGGGTGAGCTGCATCAGCCGCTCCTTGGCGTGCTGGCGCGAGTCGAGGCGATTCGCGCGGATGGCCTCGAAGGACACGTCGGCCGAGCGCAGCTTGGATTCCTCGATCGTGTCGATGGCGTGGAACAGCTGGAGCGCCGAGGGGCTGGCGAAGCGGCGCGCGTAGGCGATCAGGTCGCGCGAGCGCGGCGTGAGGTCCACCGCCACCAGCACCTGCTCGTAGGTGCGCCCGGCCGCCTGCTTGACCACCAGCACCGGGCAGGGGCTGTCGTGCACGAACTGGTCGAGCGTGGTGCCGCGGTAGAAGGTTTTCCAGCTGCGTTGCCACAGGGGGCCCATCACCAGCAGGCTGGCGTTGCGGCATTCCTGCATGACGTCGTCCAGCGTCACGGGGTTGCGCTCCAGGGCCACGGCCCGGATGCCATGGCGCCGGGTCAGCTGGCGCGCGCGCTGCGACAGGCGCGCGATCGGGTCGGAGAAGAAGCGGTGGGGTTCTTCCGCGAAATGGATGAGCCGCAAGGGCGTGTTGTGTTGGCCGGCGAGGAGCGCGGCCCGATCCAGTGCGTGCTCGGACTGTGTCGTGAAGTCGGTGAGGGCGAGAATGGAATCGAAGGTCATGGGACATCCTGGACGTGCGGGGGCCAACCCCATGGCGTGGGCCGATGGGAGCGTGACGAAGGGGGCGCGGCGCGGGCGCGAGGGAACTACGTGGTGTAGTCGCCGCTGGCCTCGGGCTGGAACAGCAGCTCGACGACCTCGGCCTCGCAGGCATCGCCGTTGGGCGTGCGCCAGCGCGCGATGGCGCCCACGCGCTGGCCGAGCAGGCTGGCGCCGACGGGCGAGAGCACGGAGATGAAGCCCAGGTGCGGCTCCGCATCGGCCGGGTAGCACAGCGTGAGCTTCTGGCGCTTGCCCGTGGCGACGTCTTCGAGGATGACCTGCGAGTACATCGTGACGACATTGGCCGGCACCTCGCGCGAGGGCACGAGGTCCAGCGAGTCCAGCGTGTCCGCCAGCTCGGGCGGCATCTTGCCGCCGCGCAGGTTGTTCAGGCGCGTGAAATCGAGTTCGGTGAGCAGGCGTTCACCGGTCAGGGTCTTGTGCATGGAGCACTCCATCTGGTGCGGCCATGCTGCGGATGTGCAGCGGCCACGATCGCGCTGGGCTGGGGCCCGGCGATAGATGGTTTGCGCAAAAAGGAGGAGGGGGTATCGCCGGGCTTAGGAATGTGCGGCCGGCTGGCGCAGTCCCGCCGTGCCCATCAGCTTGCGACCGGCCACGGCCGAACCTGCCATCAGGGGCAGGCGCGTGTGCAGGTGGAAAGTGAGGGTGGACCGGGATGCCATGGGGGGTATTGTAGGCGCGGCGCCCATTCTGGCAAGGCTTGTGCGGTTGTTCTTCAGCGGCGCGGGTCCTTGCGCGGGGCGGTGGGCGAGGAGGGCGGCGCCTTCTGCGACGGGGACTTGCCGCCCGCGCCGGGCACGTAGCCGGCGCGCCGGCCCGCGTCCAGGCCGGGTGTGGCGCGCATGTCCGTGTCCACCTGGCCGTCCTGCAGGTCCTGGTGCGCCTGTTGCATGTCGGGGTCCGGCGCGCTGGCCGTGCTGTCGGTGGACTGGTCGCGTTCGTGCGGCAGCTCCAGGTGGTCGTCGGTTGCCTTGGCCGGTGTCGAGCCGGGGGCGTCGGGCGTGCGGCTCACCGGGTTCGAAGGGTCGCGTTGCGGCGCGCCGGAGGGTCGGTTGGGCGCATCTGCGCGGGGCTTGCTCATCTCGAATCTCCTGCTGCGTGGAGGTGTCCACCCGGCAGCAGCGGCAAGGCATGTGCCCGCGGACTGACGCGCGGCCGAGGCACAGGCACTCGACTTGCCCCCGTTTTCAGGCGCACGCCATCCTGCGTGCCTTCAGGAGATCACCATGAAACCTTTCACTTCATCCCGCATGGCGCTGGGCGTGGCGGCCGCCGCCGCCTCGCTGGTGCTGCTGGCCGGCTGCGACCGGCGCCCGACCGATGTGCCACCGCCCACGACGAACGAGACGCAGCGCGACCGCACCAACCCGCCCATGCCACCGAGCACGCCCGCGGTGCCGACGCCCGAGACCAGCCCGGCACCGCCGGCTGCCTCGCCCGCGACACCGGCGCCGGGCGGCACCACGCAGTAGACCCGGGCCGTGCGGCATCAGTGGCGCTGGCGCTCCTTCGGAGCGGGCGGCGCCTTGCCGCCTGCCTGGCGCGCTTCCGACAGGCCGATGGCGATGGCCTGCTTGCGGCTGCGCACCTTGTCGCCTGAGCTGCTTTTCAGCTCACCTTCCTTGAATTCGTGCATCACCTTTTTCATCTTGCGCTCGGTGATGGCTTCGGATCGGCTTTTGGTGGAGGTGTTTGCCATGGTGAACTCCTGGTTGACGAATGGTGTGTGTGCCCGGGGCGAACGGCGTTCCCGATTCTTCTTGCGGCAAGACAGGCACACGCCTTGCCATACAGGGGCTTCTTTCTTCAGACACCCACAGACAGGAGTCCCCGAATGACCATGGTTCACGCTCATGTGCCCGACGTGCCCAAGCCCACGCCCCCGGTGCCGCCCCCGCCGCCACCGGGACAGCCCGACGTGCCGCCTGAAACGCCCACGCAGTTGCCGCCGGACATCCGCGAACCCGAGGTGCCGGACGAGCAGACGCCCCCGGCGGGCGACCCGCCGCGGCAGCCCACGCCCATCGTGTCCCTGCACTGACCAGGCCGGCCCGGAAAACCGGCGCGCGGCCGTGCGTGGGCCGGGCAAACGGTGGCATCATGGGCGCCGCTTCGATGCACGAACACGCCCGTGGGCGGGCGCAGACCAAGGAACCGCAAGAGATGACCCATGTCCTGATCGTGGACGACGACGTTGACGCTTCCGCGATGCTCGGCGAGCTGATCGCCATGCAGGGCCTGACCGTGGCCACCGCGAACACGCTGCGCGATGCGCGCAAACAGCTGGCCTTGCAGGCCCCCGATCTGGTGCTGCTGGACCTGCGCCTGCCCGATGGCAGCGGCATGGACCTGTTCGCCGACCCCGAGCTGCTCGCCAACTCCGAGGTGGTGCTGGTCACCGGGCACGCCAGCCTGGAGACCTCCATCCTCGCGCTGCGCCTGGGCGCGGTGGACTACATCGTCAAGCCGATCACGCCCAAACAATTGCAGGGCGTGCTCTCGCGCGTGAGCAAACCTTCCGTGTTCAAGGCCGAGGTGGCGGGGCTGACCGCCAAGGTCGCGAGCACCGGCCATTTCGGCCAGCTGTGGGGGCGCTCGCCCTCGATGCTGCAGGTGTATGAGCAGATCACCCGCGTGGCGGGCACCGGCGTGTCGGTGTTCATCACGGGCGAGAGCGGCACCGGCAAGGAGGTGGTGGCGCAGACCATCCACGAGCTCAGCCGTCGGCGCAAGATGCCTTTTCTGGGCGTCAACTGCGGCGCCATCTCGCCCAACCTGATCGAGAGCGAGATCTTCGGTCACGAGAAAGGCAGCTTCACCGGCGCGGACCGCCAGCACCAGGGCTTCTTCGAGCGCGCGGCGGGCGGCACGTTGTTCCTCGACGAGATCACCGAGATGCCGCTGGACCTGCAGGTCAAGCTCCTGCGCGTGCTCGAGACCGGCCGCTTCCTGCGCGTGGGCGCGACCCAGAGCCAGGAAACCGATGTGCGCATCATCGCGGCGACCAACCGCCAGCCCATGCAGGCCGTGGCCGACGGGCGCCTGCGCACGGACCTGATGTACCGCCTCAACGTGTTCCCGATCGACCTGCCGCCGCTGCGCGAGCGCCTGGACGATGTGCCCTTGCTGGCGAACCGTTTCCTGCGGCTCATCGGCGAGCAGGAGGGCAAGGAGAAGAGCTTCTCGCCCGAAGCGCTGGATCGGCTCACGGCCTATGCCTGGCCGGGCAACGTGCGCGAGCTGCGCAATGCGGTGCAGCGCGCCTACGTGATGACGTCTGGCGAGGCGATCGGCGCGCAGTGGCTGCCGAGCGCCTCCGAACCGCCGGTGGGCGCGGTCGCGCCAGCGCCGGCGCCGGCCGTGGCGAGCGCGCCGGCGACGGTGGGCGCCAGCCGCCCGGAAGGTTCGGTGGTGCTGCCGCTGGGCATTTCGCTCGCGCAGGCCGAGCAGACCCTGATCCTGGCGACGCTGCAGCACTACGGCCGCCAGAAGGAGCGCACCGCCGCGGCCCTGGGCATCAGCCTGAAGACGCTCTACAACCGCCTCAAGCAGTACGCGGCCGAAGACCCGGCCGACGGGCCCCAGCCCTAGGGCGCGCTCGGGGGCTGCGCAAGGCACGCCGCTTGCCGCGCGGGGGCAGGAGGTGACCCACCGGTCGCCGCCGCCACAGGAGTGCCCCATGTCCCATGTCACCGCCGCAGGCGAGAAGAAGCCATGTGTGCTGGAAATGGCCGATGCCAGCCCGGCCTCGCGCGCCGAATCTCCGCACGAACCGCGCCCGTGTGCCCTGCTGTGCGCGGATGCCACGGCCGACGGTGCGAACGCCCCCGGGGCTCCCCCACCACCGCC
>NZ_JBYTAE010000152.1:0-5652 GCF_058787875.1 Hydrogenophaga sp. FW305-3-2-15-A-LB1
GTTGCGGGGCGGGTGCAGGGATTGTGCCTTGGTGTAACTCCCGGGGTCGCGCGCCTGGGCCGTCCCTACAATCGGCCTCAATCCAACACCCGCAGAGGCGCCTCATGAGCATCACCGTCAAGATCGATCTGGGCTACGAGTTCGACGTCAAGGCCAAGGCGGCCGAGGTGTTCGAAGTGCTCTCCAATGTGCCCGAGTCGGTCAGCCATTTCCCGAAGGTGGAGAAGCTCAGCGACCTGGGCGGCGGTGTCTACCAGTGGGAAATGGAAAAGGTCGGCACCGCGCAGGTGAACATCCAGACCGTGTACGCCAGCAAATACGTGAGCGACCAAGCGCGCGGCACCGTGAAATGGACCCCGGTCAAGGGCGTGGGCAACGCCCTGGTGGGCGGCAACTGGAAGATCGTGGACAACAAGAAGTCCACCGGCCTGACCCTGGCCATCCAGGGCGAGATCGAGGTGCCTCTGCCCGGCCTGATGAAGATGGTGGTGGCCCCCGTGGTCGAGGGCGAGTTCGAGAAGCTGGTCGAAAAGTACATCGCCAACCTCATCAAGCGCTTCGGCGGCGAGGCCTGATCCGCCCCTTGCCGCCTTCAGTGAGCGCGTTTCAAGTCCTGCGCGCGATCCGCACGATGGCGTCGTAGATCTCGTGCTCGGCATCCGCCGGGTCGAGTTCGCCCGCGGCCGCCGCGAACGACACGGCCTGCGCCGTGCCCAGCATGGCGCGCATGCCTGCCGGCCCGATGGGCTGCTTCGCGAACGGCTGCAGCGCGGCCTGGCACTTCGCCTGGAACGCCGCCTCCAGCTTCTTCTTCAGGGCGTCGAGTTCGGGTGAGCCCGCCAGCGCCGCGCTGACGCCGGGCATCTCGCGGCCCATCGCCATGACGCAGTTGAGATAGGTGGCAGCGATCACCTTCGCCACGGCCGGGAGCGACTTGCCCGAGACCTGCAGGGCCTCGTCCATCAAGGCGTGCTGCCGGTTGTCGTATTCCTCGTAGAGCGCGCTGAGCAGGCCGGTGCGCGTGCCGAAATGGTCGTACACCACGGGCTTCGTCACCCCCGCGCGCTCCGCCAGGTAGCCCAGCGTGAGCGCATCGGTGCCTTCGCCCCGCACGATGGACCACGCGACCTCCATGAGCTGGCGGTTGCGGTCTTCCTTGGACAGGCGCTTCTTCGGCGTGGCTTGATCAACAGGGTTCATCGGATGGCTTGACATTGTTAACCTACCAAAGGTAACCTACGGACAGTAGATTACCAAAGGTAGTTTACACCCAAACCCCAAGGAGCCACCATGCACGCCCTCATCGTCGTCAGCCATCCCGATGCCCAGTCCCTCACACACGCCGTCGCGCGCTCGTTTGCCGAGGGCATTGCGGCCTCGGGCGAGCACACCACCGAGTTCGCCGACCTTGCCGCGGAAGGCTTCGACCCGGCTTTCAACCAGGCCGACCGCAACGCCTACTTTCTCCAGAAGCCCATGCCTTCGGACGTCCTGCGCGAGCAGGCGCGCATCGACCGCGCCGACGCGCTCGTGCTGGTCTATCCCGTCTATTGGTGGTCGTTCCCCGGTCAGCTCAAAGGCTGGATCGACCGCGTGTTCGCCAATGGATGGGCCTACGACGAGGCGCCCGACGGCACGCTGGGCAAGCGGCTGGGCCGCCTCGCGGTCCACCTCATCGGCATCGGCGGCGCGGACGGCGGCACCTATGCGCGGCACGGCTACGACAAGGCGATGCGCACCCAGATCGACCACGGCATCTTCGATTTCTGCGGCGCGCGGGTCGTCACCTCGGAGTTCCTGCTCGATGTGAATGGGCAGGCGGCGGCGTCCCATGTGGTCACGGCGCGGGCCCTGGGCGGGAATGCGTTCGCGGAAAGCGCCACGTCGGCCGGTGGCGAACGGCTGATCACACCAGGTGCTGCCTGAAGAACGCCAGCGTGCGGTCCCACGAGAGTTTGGCCGCGGCGGCGTCGAAACGCGGCGTGGTGTCGTTGTTGAAGCCGTGCTGGGTGCCCGGGTACTGGTGCGCGGTGTAGCGCACGCTCGCCGCCTTGAGCGCGGCCTCGTAGGCCGGCCAGGCCGCGTTGATGCGCTCGTCCACCCCCGCGAAATGGATCAGCAGCGGCCCTTCACCTTGGCCGCGGCCTCCACCGGCGGGTGGTTGCCGTAGTAGGGCACGGCCGCCGCCAGGTCGGGCAGCTCGGTGGCCAGCGTGTGGGCCACGCCCCCGCCATAACAGAACCCCACCACGCCGATGCGCCCGTTGCCGTCCGGCCGGGCCTTGAGCGTGGCGGCCGAGGCCAGGAAGTCCTGCTTCGTCTTGGCCTGGTCGAGCTGGGCGAACAGGGCGCGCGCCTTGTCCTCGTCGCCCGGGTAGCCGCCCAGCGGCGTGAGCGCATCGGGCGCGAATGCCAGATAACCGTCGAGCGCCAGGCGGCGCGCGATGTCTTCGATGTGGGGGTTCAGACCCCGGTTCTCGTGCACCACCAGCACGGCCGGCAGGCGCCCGCCGGCGGGGGGCGCCACGGGCTTGGCCACATAGGCCTTGATGGTGCCGTAACCCATCGGCGAAGGCACGCTCACCGTCTCGGTCTTGATGCGGGGGTCGTTCGCCGGCACCACCTGGGCGGCGGCGAAGTTCGGGCTGAGCGCGGCCAGCAGGCCCGCCGCCGTCATGCCGCCCACCGCGAACTTGGACGCGCGGTCCAGGAAGGCGCGGCGGTCGATGTCGCCATGCACGTAGGCGTCAAACAGGATCAGCAGTTCCTGATCGAAGTCGGCGGCGGTCAGACGAGTCATGGGCGATCTCCGGCAAAAAGATCGCAGGATAGGTCCCCCCGGGGCCGGGCGGGCCATTGCCCATCCGGTCAGGCGGGCTTTGCCGCCCTGCCTCAGGCCGCCAGCGACGCGGTCTGCGCCTGCGGACGGCCCAGCCGCGCCGGCGAGGTGTATTCCTGCCGGTAAATCTCGAACGGCATGGAGTCGGCCGCTTCGATGGCGCGCTGGTCTTCCACCGACTTCGTGGCCATCGCTTCGTACTTCGCCTGCAGCTTGCTGGCCCAGGGCAGACCCGCCAGGTGCTGGTGCGTCACGCGCGACTGGGCGCGCGCGAACGCGACGAAGGAATCGCCATGGTGCTTGTGCATGGCCTGCAGCACGCGGGCCGAGGGCAGCTTGTCGGGGTCCTGCAGATGGCCTTGCGCCAGGGCCACGGCCAGGGCGTGCTCGTTGCCACCGTGGGCCTCGTCCAGCAGCGCGGCGATCGGGACGAGCTGCTCCAGCAGCTCGGCGCCCCACTGCATCAGCGGCACGCTCTGGCCGTTGCGCATCAGGTTCAGGCCGGGTTCGCGGCCGCGCGCGGCGGTCAGGTGCTGGTTGTGCGCGAGCTCGCGGATCTCGGCCGGCGTGTCGGGCGGGCTGTCCGACAGCAGGCAGTGCAGCAGGAACACGTCGAGGAAACGCAGCGTGGGCGCGCCGATGCCGATGGGTTCGAAGGGGTTGAGGTCCATCAGCCGGACCTCGATGTACTCCACCCCGCGCTCGCGCAGGGCGTGCAGCGGGCGCTCGCCAGGGCGGATCACGCGCTTGGGGCGGATGGTGCCGTAGAACTCGTTCTCGATCTGCAGCAGCGTGGTGGCGAGCTGGTTGTAGTCGCCGCCCGGGTTGCGGATGCCCACCGCCTCGTACGCGGGCCAGGGGCGCGTGAGCGCGTCGTGCAGCGAGGCCGCGTAGCCTTCGAGGCCGTTGTAGCTCACCGCCAGCGTGGCCTGGGCCTCGCTCTGGTAACCCAGGCGGCCCATGCGCAGCGAGGTGCCGTGCGGCATGTACAGCGTGCCGGTGTCGCCCAGTTTCTGCAGCTCGTGCTGGCGGCCTTCGACGAAGGTGGAGCACAGCGCGGGCGAGGCGCCGAACAGCGTGAGCAGCAGGAAGGCGTGGCGGCGGAAATTGCGGATCAGCGCGAAGTAGCCTTCGTTGTCCACGCCTGGCAGCGACCAGTTGTAGTGGATGCCCGAGATGGTCTGCATGCGCCGGCCATAGCGGTGCGCCAGGCCCATGCGGTAGACGCTCTTGGCGCGGCCCACGTTGGACGAGCCGTAGCGGCCGATGGGGATGGTTTCGTCGGGCGGCAGGCCGCAGGGCATGCTCGACGCCCACATCATCTCGTCGCCCTGGGCGCGCAGGCTGCGCACGGTGTACTGGTGGACTTCGGTCAGCTCGGCCAGACAGGCTTCGACGCTGTCGTGCACGCCCGTGATCAGTTCGAGCTGGGACTCGCTGTAGTCGGTGGTGATGTGGGGGTGCGTGAGCGCACTGCCCAGCGCGGCCGGGTGTGGCGTGAGCGCCAGTTTGCCGTCGGGCTGGGCGCGCAGGCTTTCCTTTTCAATGCCGCGACGCATGCCGCGCAGACGGTCTCCTGGGAGGGCGGCCAGCCGTTGTTCGAGAGAGGTCATACAGGCGTCGTGGTTCGGGTCCGGGGCCGGAAGTTAACACGCCGGCGCCATTTCTGCTGGCAGCGCCCGGATCGACTCTGTGGTAAGGATGTCCGGTCCCTGGGCCCGCCGCAGCCAGGCCTCGATGTCGTCGGGCTCGTTCACCAGGCGCAGTTCGTCGAACGCGGCCTGGGCCTCGGGATAGCGTTTGCGCAGGTAGTTGAGCCATTGTTTGAGCCGCCCGGAGCGGTGGCGGCGCTCCACGCGGGCGCTCACCTGCCGCCAAAAGATCTCGAACAGCGGGGGCAGGACCGACCAGGGCACACCGCCCAGGCCTTTGATGGCCAGGGCCAGGCCGGGGTCGGTCACCATGCCTCGGCCGATCATGAGGTGTTCGCAGCCGGTCACCTCGCGGCAGCGCGCGGCGTCGGCCGCGGTCCAGATTTCGCCATTGGCGATCACCGGCAGGCGCCGGTGGGCCGGTGGCAGCGAGGCGCGCACCTCGGCCAGCCGGTCCCAGTAGGCGGGAGGCCGGTAGCCGTGGGCCTTGGTGCGCGCGTGGATCACGAGTTCGTCCGCCCCGGCCTCGGCGATGGCGTGGGCGCAGTCTTCGGCGCGTTCGTCGTCGTTGTAGCCCAGCCGCATCTTGGCGGAGACGGGCATGTGGGCCGGCACGGCGCGGCGCACGGCCGCCACGATGCGCCCGACCAGCTCGGGTTCGTCGAGCAGCACGGCGCCGCCCCGGCTCTGGTTGACGGTCTTGGCGGGGCAGCCGAAGTTCAGGTCGATGCCGTGCGGGCCCAGGCCGGCCAGGCGTTCTGCGTTTTCCGCGAGCAGGGTCGGGTCGGAGCCGAGCAGTTGGGCGCGCACGGGCACGCCGGCACGGGTGCGGCCGCCATTGAGCAGTTCGGGCACCACGCGGATGAAGGCACGCTCGGGCAGCACGGTGTTGGTCACGCGGATGAATTCGCTCACGCAGCGGTCGATCCCGCCCGTGCGCGTGAGCACATCGCGCAGGGTGGCGTCGAGCAATCCTTCCATGGGGGCCAGCAGCAGCATGCTGCGTATTGTCCTTTGCCTGGAGAATGTGTGGATGTGTTGCTCTTTTTCTCCGGCTGGTCCGGTCATCGGCGACCGGGGGGGACGGCTCCGCTCATGTCCCCCGAACCGGCTTCGCCGGTTCTCCTCCTTGACTTCGCTGCGCCGTCCCCCCCGGTCGCCG
>NZ_JBYTAE010000153.1:0-5488 GCF_058787875.1 Hydrogenophaga sp. FW305-3-2-15-A-LB1
AATCTCGCGGTTCCCGCCGCCCCCTCTAGAAACACCGTTCCTGCGAGTCGATGCCATGACCACTTCCACCGCCCCCTCCCTCAGCCTGAGCCAGGCCCGTTTCAACATGATCGAGCAGCAGATCCGCCCCTGGGAGGTGCTCGACGCCCGGGTGCTCGCCCTGCTGGACCGCGTGCACCGCGAGCAGTTCGTGCCCGCCGCGCACCGGTCGCTGGCCTTCGCCGACATGGAACTGCCGCTGAACCACCCCGCGGTGGACGGCCAGGCGATGCTCGCGCCCAAGGTCGAGGCGCGCCTGCTGCAGGACCTCGCGCTCAAGCCCACCGACAAGGTGCTCGAAGTCGGCACCGGCAGCGGCCACATGGCGGCCCTGCTGGCCAGCTTGGCGCAGCGCGTGGTGAGCATCGAGATCGACGAGGCGCTGGCCCGCCTGGCGCGTGAGAACCTGCAGAAGGCCGGCATCACCAACGCCGAGGTGCGCTGCGCCGATGCCGCCGCCAAGGGCTTCGCGGCCTGCTCGGATGGCGCGCCGTTCGACGCCATCGTGCTCAGCGGCTCGGTCGCCGAGATCCCCTCGGCCCTGCTGGACCTGCTGGCCCCGGGCGGGCGCCTGGCCGCGATCGTCGGCTTCGAGCCCATGATGCGCGCGACCATCGTCACCCGCACCGGCGAGGCCGCCTTCCAGACCGCCCAGCCCTGGGACACCGTGGCCCCGCGCCTGCGCCACTTCCCGGAACCCTCGCGTTTCCGCTTCTGAGCCCGGAAACCTTCCCCCGCCCACGGACGCCGCCATGAACTCGATCACCCCCGCCCAACTGCCCGACTGGCTGAAGCAGGCCGCCGACCCCGCCGCACCGCAGGCTGCCCTGCCCGTCGTGCTGGACGTGCGCGAACCCTGGGAGCTGCAGACCGCTTCCGTGAAGCCCGAGGGCTTCGAGCTGCGCGCCATGCCCATGCGCACGGTGCCGGCGCGCCTGCTCGAACTCGACCGACACCAGCCCATCGCCGTGCTGTGCCACCACGGCGGCCGCAGCGCGCAGGTGGTGCAGTTCCTCGAAGGCAATGGTTTCACCCACGTCGTGAACATCGACGGCGGCATCCACGCCTGGTCGCAGCAGCGCGACCCCAGCGTGCCCGTCTACTGAAATGAAACGCCCCCTGCGCCGCTTCGCGGCTTCCCCCCTCCGTGGCGCGCCTTCGGCGCTTCGAGGGGGGACGGCATCTCGGGCCGGCAAAGCCGGACCCTGGACGCCCCTGGGGGGCTGCCTCTCTCACGAGTCTCTCAGCACCTCCGTCCCGCTCCAAGGAACACCGCATGAAAGCCGCTTCGTCCGCTCGCAAGTCGTCTGCCCACCACCCGCTGTTTCCGCGGGCGGTCATGCTGGTGCTGGGCGCGCTCGCCACCGGTGCCCAGGCGCAGAGCCTGGTGCAGCTGTACGAGGCCGCGCGCGGGTTCGACGCCACCTACCTGGCCGCGCGCTCGCAGTACGACGCGTCCCTGGCCCAGGCCGCGCAGGCCCGCGCCGGCCTGCTGCCGCAAGCCGGCCTGGCCGCCGCGGCGAGCTGGGCGCGGCGCGAGGTGAGCAACTACGGCGCGCTCGACGGCAACAGCAACAACCAGAGCGCCACGCTCTCGGCCAGCCAGCCGCTGTACCGCCCGGCCAACCGGATCACCAACGACCAGGCCGAGCTCAGCGTCGACATCGCCAAGGCCCGCCTCACCCTGGCCGAGCAGGACCTCATCGTGCGCACCTCGCAGGCCTACTTCGACGTGCTCGCGGCGCAGGACACGCTGGCCTTCGTGCAGGCGCAGAAGACCGCCGTGGCCGAGCAGCTGGCCGCGGCCAAGCGCAACTTCGAGGTCGGCACCACCACCATCACCGACTCGCGCGAGGCGCAGGCCCAGTACGACCTGGTGCTGGCGCGCGAAATCGCGGCCGAGAACGACCTGCGCGTGAAGAAGCTCGCACTCAACCAGCTGGTGGGCCGCCCCTCGGTGGAGCCGCGCCCGCTGGCCGCGCCCGTGACCCTGCCCGAGGTGGTGCCGGCCGACCCGCAGGCCTGGGTGGACCGCAACCCCGGCACGCACCCGACCATCCTGCAGGCCACGCGCAACCTGGAGATCGCCCAGCTCGAAACCAGCAAGGCCGAAGCCGGGCACAAGCCCACGCTGGACCTGGTCGGCCAGTACCAGGTGGCGCGCGGCCCCATGACAACCCTGCCGATCCCCGGCAACGTGCGCACCAACACCGCCAGCGTCGGCGTGCAGTTCAACCTGCCGCTGTTCGCCGGCTTCGCAGTCCAGAACCGGGTCAAGGAAACCCTGGCGCTGGAAGAAAAGGCGCGCTCCGACCTCGAAGCCGCGCGCCGGGGGGTGGACCTGTCCACGCGCAGCGCCTACCTGGGCGTGGTCTCGGGCCAGGGCCAGGTGCGCGCGCTGCAGGCCGCCGAAGCTTCCAGCCAGAGCGCGCTGGACGCCAACCGCCTGGGTTACCAGGTGGGCGTGCGCATCAACATCGACGTGCTCAACGCGCAGAGCCAGCTGTTCCAGACCAAGCGCGACCTGGCCCAGGCGCGCTACAACGTGCTGCTGAGCAGCCTGCGCCTGCGCCAGGCCAGCGGCGCCCTGCTGCCCGAAGACCTGCTGCCCATCGATTCCCTGCTCGCGAAGTGAGCTCCGCTACACTCGACCGCCAAGTTGGCGTCAGCCAGCCAACACCCGCAGAAGAGGAAGCCATGCAGACCGTCAACGTGTTGTGCATCAAATGGGGCAAGAAGTACGGCCCCGAGTACGTCAACAAACTCCACAGCATGGTGTCGCGGCACCTGCACCGGCCCTTCCGTTTCGTCTGCCTGACCGACGACGGTGAAGGCATCAACCCCGCCGTCGAGGTCAAGCCCATCCCCGCCGTGGGTTTCGACGAATTCGACCAGCGCAAGCCCTGGAGCTTCGGCCACGGCTGGCTCAAGCTCACCAGCTTCGCCGATCCGCTCTACGACCTCACCGGCCAGACGCTGTTCCTGGACCTGGACATCGTCATCGTCGACAGCCTGGACGAGCTCTTCGACCAGCCCGGCACCTTCATCGTCATCAAGGAATGGGACAAGAAGGACGGCACGGGCAACACCTCGTGTTACCTCTACACCATCGGCGCGCACACCGACGCCCTGGAGCACCTGAAGAACGGCTACCCGGAGTCGATCGCGGACGTGCGCAACGAGCAGGAGTACATCACCGGCTACCTCAACCGGCAGGGCAAGGTCAGCTACTGGCCCGAGGCCTGGTGCCGCAGCTTCAAGCGCCACTGCATGCGCCCGGGCATCCTGGGCTGGTTCTCGCCGCCCACCATCCCGCCCGGTGCCAAGATCATCGTGTTCCACGGCAAGCCCAACCCACCCGATGTCATTGCCGGCGTGAGCGGCAAGTGGTACCGGCGCGTGTTGCCCGCCCAATGGGTCGCCGACCATTGGCGCTGAGCAGCCCGGTTTCGCTGCCCCATCGGGCGTACCGACTGCTCAGCCGCGCCCTGGCCGCTCCCCTGCTGGGCTGGTTGTGGTGGCGTGGCCGGCGTGAGCCCGGCTACCGCCAGAACCTGCGGCAGCGCCTCGGTTTCATTCCCATCGACCCCGAGCAGCTCGGCTGCATCTGGATCCATGCGGCCTCGGTGGGCGAGGTGCAGGCCATGCAACCGCTGCTGCACGCCCTGCTCGAAGAATGGCCGGCGCACGCCGTGGTCGTCAGCACCCAGACCCCCACCGGTGCGCGCGCGCTGCAGACGCACTGGGGCGACCAGATCCGCCACGTCTACGCGCCCATCGACACGCCCGGTGCCGTCGCCCGCTTCCTGAACCGGCTGCAGCCCCGGCTGCTGATCCTCGTGGAGCGCGAGCTCTGGCCCGAATGGCTGCAGCAATGCCGGGCCAACGCGATCCCGGTTGCGCTCGTCAACGCGCGCCTCTCCGAAGGCTCGGCGCGCACCTACCGGCGATGGCCGGGCCTGATGCGGCCCGTCTGGCCACAGCTCACGGTGGCGGCCGCCGACACCACCAGCGCCGAGCGCCTGCGCGGGCTGGGTGTGCCCGAGCCGCGCCTGCACGACACCGGCAACCTGAAATTCGATGTCGCCGTGCCCGCCGCGCGCGTGGCGCTGGCGCCCGAACTGCAGGGGCGCACGCTGCTGGTGGCGGGCAGCACGCACGAAGGCGACGAGGCCGCCTGGCTGGCGATCTGGAGCGAGCTCTCGCCCGTCAACCCGAGCTGGCTGCTGGTGCTGGTACCGCGCCATCCCCAGCGCTTCGACGAGGTCGCGGCCCACGTGCAGCACAGCGGTCTGAGTTTCGTGCGGCGCAGCAGCGGGCAGGCGGTGGCGCCGGGCACGCAGGTGCTGCTGATCGACGCCATGGGCGAGCTCATGCACTGGTACCAGCACGCCTCGCTGTGTTTCGTGGGCGGCACGCTGGCGCCCGTGGGCGGGCACAACCCGCTGGAGCCCATGTCGGTCGGCCAGCCGGTGCTGTTCGGCCCTCACGTCCACAACGCGGCGCCGCTGTTCGAGGAGATCGCGCGCAGCGGCGCCGGCGAGCGCGTGCGCGACGCGCGCGAACTGGCGGCGGCGGTGCAGCGCTGGCTGATGCAACCCGAGACCTGGCAACGCCGCGCCCACGCCGCGCGCGAGCTGATCGCCCGCAACCAGGGCGCCTCGGCGCGCACGCTGGCCGTGGTGCGGCCGCTGTGGCGGCCCGCACACACCGGCAACGTCTCGCGCGTGCGGGCCTCGGTGGACGCAGGCCGCACCGCCTGGTTCGATCCGCACCACCTGAGCCAGGTCTCCGCGCGCACCTTCGACCCGATCGCCCATGTGGGCGGCACCGCCCTGGCCACCGGCAGCGGGCGCGGCCAGGCGCTGCTGGTCCACGAGGGCGGGCAAGGCTATGTGCTGCGCCACTACCGGCGCGGCGGCCTGATGGCCCGCCTGAGCCACGACCGCTTCTGGCGCGCCGCGCCGCACGACAGCCGCGCCATGCGCGAATTCACCCTGCTGCGCCTGATGCGCTCCTGGCAACTGCCGGTGCCCGAGCCGGTGGCCGCCAGCCACTGGCCCCGCGCGGGCCTGTTCTACGAAGCCGACATCCTCGTCGGCCTCATCCCGGGCAGCGCGAACGTGGTGCAACGGCTCCAGCAAAGGCCGCTCGCGCCAGCCGAATGGCAGGCCCTGGGCCGCGCGATCCGGCAACTGCATGAGCGGCAGGTGTTCCATGCCGACCTGAACGCCCACAATCTGCTGCTCGACCCGGCCGGCCAGGCCTGGATCGTGGATTTCGACAAATGCGGGGTTCGCACGGGCGGCGACTGGAAGCCGCGCAACCTGGAGCGTCTGCGGCGCTCGCTGCGCAAGGAAGCCACCCGCGTCGCCCCTTACCACTGGACCGAAGCCGACTGGGCCCCGCTGATGGCGGGCTACCAGGACCTCCCCGCTCCCCCATGACC
>NZ_JBYTAE010000154.1:0-5034 GCF_058787875.1 Hydrogenophaga sp. FW305-3-2-15-A-LB1
CGCGAGATTTTAAGGAGTGGGACCTTCGGGGACGGGGTGGGGTATCGCCAGGCCGAGCCGGCGGCGGAACCAGTTGCCGAGGTCGTCCATGTAGCAATAGACCACCGGCACGACCACCAGGGTGAGCAGGGAGGAGGTGATGACGCCGCCGATGACGGCCTGGCCCATGGGCGCGCGCTGTTCAGAGCCTTCGGTGAGCGCGAACGCCAGCGGCACCATGCCGAACACCATGGCCAGCGTGGTCATCAGGATGGGGCGCAGCCGCACGCGCGCGGCCAGCAGCAGCGCGGACTCGCGGTCCATCGGCGGCTCACCCGCGCGGCCTTCGCGCGCGCGGATCGCGAAATCGACCAGCAGGATCGCGTTCTTGGTGACCAGGCCCATGAGCAGCACGATGCCGATGACCGAGAACATGCTCATGCTGGAGCCGAACATGAGCAGGGTCAGCACCACGCCGATCAGTGTGAGCGGCAGCGAGGTCATGAGCGCCAGCGGCTGCAGGAAGCTCTGGAACTGGCTGGCCAGGATCATGTAGATGAAGATGATGGCCAGGGCCAGCGCCGAGAGCGCGTAGCCGAAGGACTCCTGCATGTTCTTGGTGGAGCCGCCGAACTCGTATCGGTAGCCGGGCGGGAAGGCGATGGTGTCGAGCACCTGGCGGATCTCGGTGGAGACCTCGCCCGGCGAACGCCCGTAGACGTTGGCGTTGATCGAGACCTCTCGGTTGAGGTTGCGGCGGTTGATCTGGTTCGGGCCGGTGGCGTCCACCACGTCGGCCACCTGGCCCAGGCGCACCACGCGCGCCGTGCCGTCGCTGTCGGTGCCGACCATGAAAGGCAGTTGCTCCAGGTCGCTCGCGCGCTCGCGCCCGCTGGGCGCCAGGCGCACGTTCACGTCGTAGCTCTGGCCGTCGGCGGCGCGCCAGTTGCCCACCGTGGTGCCGGCCACCAAGGTGCGCAGGCTGGCGCCCACCGTGGCCACGCTCACGCCCACGTCGGAGGCCAGGTCGCGCTTCATCTTCACGTCCACCGTGGGCTTGTTGGGCTTCACGCTGGCGTCCAGGTCGACCAGGCCGACGATGGGGCGGATGCGCTCCATCACGGTCTGCGTCAGGCGCTCCAGCTCGGCCAGGTCGTCGCCTTGCAGCGAGAACTCCACCTGCTTGTTGCCGCCCACGGCGTCGAGCAGGCCGACGTGCGTCACGGTGATGCCGGGCACGCCGCGCAGCCGCTCGCGCAGGCGCGCCGACATCTCGAGCGCGCTCAGCGTGCGCTCGTGGCGGTCGGTCAGGCGCACGTAGATGCTGGCGTACATGGTGCCCTGCGCGTTGCCGGTGTTCAGCGTGGACAGCGTGTACTTCACCTCGGGGAACTCGCGCAGGATGCCCTCGACCTCGCGCGTCTTGGCCTCGGTGGCCTCCAGCGAGGAGCCCACCGGCGTGTGAAAGCTCAGCGAGGTCTCGGAGAAGTCGGCCGTGGGCACGAACTCGGTGCCCAGCAGCGGCACGATGAACAGGCTGCCGACGAAGGTGGCCAGGGCCAGGCCCAGCGTGGCGAGCTTGTGCTTGAGCGACCAGCGCAGCGTGCCCTGGTAGGTGTGGCTCAGGTCGTCCTGGAAGCGGTCGAACCAGCCGGTCACGCGGCCGATGGTGCGGTCGTAGAAGGTCTTCGGGCCGCTGGCGGCGTGGCCGTGTTTCTCGATCTCGGGGTCGTGCCAGACCGAGGACAGCATCGGGTCGAGCGTGAAGCTCACGAACATGGAGATCAGCACGGCCGCCACCATGGTGATGCCGAACTCGTGGAAGAACTTGCCGATGATGCCGCCCATGAAGCCGATCGGCAGGAACACGGCCACGATGGACAGCGTGGTGGCCAGCACGGCCAGGCCGATCTCCTGCGTGCCGTCCATGGCCGCGTCGAACGGGCGCTTGCCCATCTGCACATGGCGCACGATGTTCTCGCGCACCACGATGGCGTCGTCGATCAGCAGACCCACCGAGAGCGTGAGCGCCATCAGCGTGATCATGTTGATGGTGAACCCGAACAGGTTCATGAAGAAGAAGGTGCCGATCAGCGCGATCGGCAGTGTGAGGCCGGTGATGACGGTCGAGCGCCAGGAGTTCAGGAACAGGAACACGATCAGCACGGTGAGCACCGCGCCTTCGATCAGGGTGCGGCGCACGTTCTCGACCGAGACGCGGATCGGTCGCGAGCCGTCGGCGATCTGCTCCAGCCGCACGCCGGGCGGCAGCTCGGCGCCGAGCGAGGCCACGGCGGCTTTCAGGCCGTCGGTCACCGCGATGGTGTTCTCGTCCTGCGCCTTCTGCACCTGCAGCAGCAGGGTGCGCTGGCCGTTGTAGAGCGCCAGGCTCTCCACCTCCTGCGTGCCGTCGCTCACGCGCGCCACCTGGCCCAGGCGCACGGCCTGGCCGCCGCGGCGCGCGACGATGATGTGCTCGAAGTCCTGCGGGTTCTGCAGCCGCGAGAGCACCTGCACCACGCGCTCGGCCTCGCCGGTCTTGAGCGTGCCCACCGGCAGGTCCTGGTTCTCGTTGCGCACGGCGGCGTTGACCTGCTCGGTGGTCACGCCCAGCGCTTCCATGGCCGAGGGGTCGAGGTCGATGTTGACGGCGCGCCGCGTGGCGCCCACCAGCGTGACCGAGCCCACGCCGCGCACGTTCTCCAGCCGCTTCTTGAAGACCTGCTCGGCCCAGGTGGTGAGCTCGACCGCGCTCGGTGTCTTGCCGTCCACGGCCTGCGGGATCACGGCCACCGACCAGATCGAGCGGCTGGCCGGGTCGAAGCGCAGCACGCGCGGCTCTTCCACCTCGTCGCGGAACACCGGGCGCAGGATGGCGATCTTCTCGCGCACGTCCTCGGCCGCCTTGCGCCCGTCCACCGTCAGCTGGAACTCGATGATGACGAGGGACTGGCCTTCGTAGCTGCGCGAGGTCAGGGTGTTGACGCCGGCGATCGCGTTGACCGCCTCCTCGACCTTCTTGGTGACCTCGGACTCGACGATCTCGGGCGAGGCGCCCGGGTAGGCCACCTGCACCACGACCACCGGGAAATCGATGTTGGGGAACTGGTCCACCTGCAGGCGCTGGAACGAGAACAGGCCCAGCACCACGAAGGCGATCATCACCATGGTGGCGAAGACCGGGTTGCGCAGCGAGACCTGGGTGAACCACATGGTGCGGCGCGCTCAGTGGGTGGCCAGGCGAACGGCCGTGCCTTCGCGGATGGCGCCGGCCTGGGCGCTGAGCACCGGCTCGCCGGCCTGCAGGCCCTTGACCTCGCGCATGGGCTCGCTGCCGCGCAGGCCGGTGGCGCCGCCGTCCAGCACCACGTGGGCGATCTTGCTCTCGCGCACCACCTGCACATAGGGCTGGGGCTTGTCGTTGCGCACCGAGGACAGCGGCACCGCCAGCGCGTTGACCGCGCCGGTGACGATCTGGCCCTGCGCGAACAGGCCCTGGCGCATGCCTTCGGCGGCAGGCACGCGCAGGTACACCAGCACGCTGCGGCTGCCCGCCTGCACGCTGGGGTTGATGCGCGAGACCGTGGCCCGCACCGGTTCGGCCAGGCCTTCGACCCGCAGGTTCGCCGTCTGGCCCACCTTGACCGACACCGCGTCGGCCGGGGTGATGGCGGCTTCCATTTCGAAGGCCGAGAGGTCCACCACGTCGAACACGCGCGTGTCCACGCCCACGCGTTCGCCGTTCTGCACCAGGCGGGCCGAGATCTGGCCGGTCAGGGGCGAGCGCAGCGTGGTGTCGGCCAGGGCCTTCTTCGCGATGTCCAGCGCGGCCAATGCGGCCTGGTGCGTGGCTTCGGCGCCGGCGAGGTTGGCGCTGGCCGTCTCCAGCGCGGTGGCCGAGATGAAGCCCTGGCGCACCAGGGCCTGGTTGTTGTCCAGCGTGCGCCGCGCGATCGCCACCTGCGACTGGGCCGACTCGGCCTGCCGCGTGGCCTGGCGCACGCGCGCGTCGGCCTCGGTGCTGTCGATGCGCGCCACCACCTCACCGGCCTTCACCGCGTCGCCTTCGCGCTTGCTCAGGCCCTGGATCTCGCCGGCGGTGCGCGCCTTGATGGCGGCGGTCTGCAAGGCCTGCACCGAGCCCGAGAGGCCCACCGTCTGCGTCAGCTCCAGCGCCTGCACGGCCACCACGTCGCGCGCGGAGAGCGTGTACACCGGCGCGGTCTTCAGCGCCTCGGCGGCCGCGCGGGCGGTGTCGCCCTGGGTCTTGCGCTTGTCCAGCGCGCGCACCAGGCCCAGGCCGACACCCAGCACCAGCACGGCCAGCAGCAGCCATTTGATCCAGGTGGAGCGCGAGCGGGGAGCGTTCATGGTGGCGTGAAGGTCAGGGCGTGGGGCTGGGCGCGAGCATGCCGTGCAGCAGCAGGTCCACCTGGTTGTCGATGAAGCCGATCGGGTCCAGCGTCTCGTTCGAGGCGCAACAGGGCGCCATGGAATGTTTCCACATCAGCACGAAGATCATCGGCGCGATCAGGCTGTAGATGGCGTAGTCCATGGAGAGCGGGCGGAACTCGCCGCGGTCGATGCCGCGCTGCAGGATTCGCCGGATCAGTTCGTGGCCGGGCTCGATCACCTCCTTCTGGTAGAAGGCCGCGATCTCGGGGAACATGCCGGCCTCGCTCATCACCAGCTTGGTGATGCCGGAAGCCGGGGTCATGCCCACGCGCTCCCACCAGGTGTGCAGGCAGTAGCGCACCAGCTCGGCGCTGTCGCCCTCGAAGTGGTCGAGTTCCTCGTTCCACTCGGGAAAGCGCCCGGCCAGGTTCTCGCGCACCACGGCCTTGAACAGCTCTTCCTTGCTCGGGAAGTACAGGAACAGGGTGCCCTTGGACACGCCGGCCAGCGCGGCGACTTCTTCCACCCGGGTGGCGGCGAAGCCCTTTTCAACGAACAGGCGCAGCGCCGCGTC
Organism: Hydrogenophaga sp. FW305-3-2-15-A-LB1; assembly: GCF_058787875.1. Taxonomy (NCBI): domain Bacteria; kingdom Pseudomonadati; phylum Pseudomonadota; class Betaproteobacteria; order Burkholderiales; family Comamonadaceae; genus Hydrogenophaga; species Hydrogenophaga sp. FW305-3-2-15-A-LB1. The sequence continues at coordinate 4,949 of NZ_JBYTAE010000154.1, forward strand.
CAGCAATTCGCCCGGGCGCGCCTCCTTGCGCCGGGCGCGGCGCTGGCGCGGTTCGGCGTCGGATTCGGGGGAGGTCAGGGGCGTGG
>NZ_JBYTAE010000155.1:0-4964 GCF_058787875.1 Hydrogenophaga sp. FW305-3-2-15-A-LB1
CCGCCCGCCCCTGGCTTCGATGACCCCGGCGGCCTGGTGGCTGGTGGTGATCGCCACCGCCACGGCCCTGCTCGACGCGGTGGACGGCGCGCTGGCCCGGCGCAGCGGCCTGGCCAGCGCCTTCGGCGCCCGTTTCGACATGGAGACCGACGCGGCCTTCACCCTGGTGCTGTGCGCGCTGGTGCTGCAGGCCGGCCAGGCCGGCCCCTGGGTGCTGGCTTCGGGGCTGATGCGCTACGCCTTCGTGGCCGCCTCCAAGCCCTGGCCCTGGCTGGCCGGCGCCCTGCCACCGAGCAAGCGCCGCCAGACGGTGTGCGTGGTGCAGATCACCGCGCTCATCATCTGCCTGGGGCCCATCGTGCCGCCCTGGCTGGCGGCCTCGCTGGCCGCCTTCAGCCTGGCCCTGCTGAGCCTTTCGTTCGCCGTCGACATCCGGACCCTGGCGCGGCAGCGCCCCACCCTCACGGAGACCTGAGCCATGCGCACTTCCACCGCCCTACTCCTGCCACTGGCGCTTTGCGCCCACCTGCTGGCCAGCTCGCCCGCGCACGCCCAGGCAGCCAAGTACGAGCTGGACCCGGACCACATCACCATCGCGTTTCTGGTGGACCACATCGGCTACGCCAAGGTGCTGGGCCTGTTCCGCTCGGCTCGCGGCAGCTACCGCTTCGACGAGGCCACGGCCACGCTGTCGGACGTGCGCATCGAGGTGGAGACGGCCAGCGTCTTCAGCAACCAGCGCAAGCGCGACGAGCACCTGAAGGGCCCCGACTTCCTGAACAGCGGCGAGTTCCCGCGCATGGTGTTCACCGCCAGCAGCGCCAAGCGCACCAGCGAGCGCAACTTCGAGATCAGCGGCCAGCTGGAGCTGCTGGGCAAGTCGCAACCGCTCACGCTGCAGGCCACCTGGAACAAGAGCGCCGAGTCGCCCATGGGCGGGCCGCTGCGCAAGCCCTACACCATGGGCGTGTCCGCGCGCGGCAGCTTCAAGCGCAGCGCCTACGGCATGAACTACGCGGTGTCCAACGGCTGGGTCGGTGACGAGGTGCCGCTGATCATCGAGTTCGAAGCGGTGCGCCAGTGAGCGACGCGCGCGCCGCGCCGCCTCGGTGGCTGCCGTGGCTGCTGCGCTTCGGCCTGGCGTTCGCGCTGCTCAACGCGCTGTGGACCTTCGAGAACCGCTGGCCGGGTTTCGGCGTGCGCACCATGCCGCGCCTGTCGTTCGAGCTGTGCCTGGCCGTGGTGGCGCTGATGGGCTGGGTGCGCTGGCGCGGCCGGCTCTCGGCGCGCGCGGCCACCGCGTGGTCCCTCGGCTTCGTCTTCCTCGTGTTCGTGCGTTACGCGGACGTGACGGCCCCGGCCGTGCTGGGCCGGCCGGTCAATGTGTATTGGGACGGGCGCCACGCCGCCGAACTGCTGCGGCTGGCCGCCCAGACCCTGCCCGCCTGGCAGTTGCTGGGCCTGGCGCTGGCGCTGCTGCTGGGCGCGGTGTTGCTGGTGGGCCTTGTGCGCCGCGCGATCGTGGTGCTGGCGCGGTGCCTGGCCTGGGAGCGCCCCGGGCCCTGGCTGCTGGCCGCCGTGGCCGCGTGCACGCTCAGCTTCGCCGCCTACGTGCCCGGTGAGCGCGACACGCGCTGGTTCTTCTCGCTGCCGCTCACACCCACGCTGGTGCACCAGGGCCAGTTGCTGGCGCGCGTGGCCTGGCCGGCCTCGGCCGAGTCGGTGCTGGGCGCGGGCCCGGCCTTCGACGGCGATCTCTCCGGCCTGATCGGGCCACGGGGCCCGGCGGACGTGCTGCTGGTGTTCGCCGAGTCTTACGGCACGGTGAGCTTCGACCGGCCCGAGCAGGCCGTCGGGCTGGTGGCGGCGCGCGCGGCGCTGGACGAGGCCATCCACGCCGGTGGCCGCACCGTGGTCAGCGCGCGCGTGACCGCGCCCACCTTCGGCGGTGCCTCGTGGCTGTCGCACGCCGCGCTGCTGGCCGGCGTGGACACCAGCGACCCGGGCGACCACGACCTGCTGCTCGCCAGCGACCGGCCCACGCTGGTGCGCCATTTCGCGCGCCATGGCTACCGCACCGTGGGCTGGATGCCGGGCCTCAAGCGCCCCTGGCCCGAAGGCGCCTTCTACGGCTTCGACCGCCTCGCGAAGGACGCCGACATGGGCTACACCGGGCCCAACTTCGGTTACTGGCGCATCCCCGACCAGGCGGCGCTGGCGCTGCTGCACACGCAGGAACTCGCGCCCACCACGGATCGCGCGCCGCGCTTCGTGGTGTTCCCGACCACCAGCACGCACGCCCCCTTTCACCCGCTCGCGCCCTTCGTGCCGGGCGGATCGCTGCGCACCAGCTCCCAGACCTACAGCGCAGCGCAGGCGCTGGCCGCGCAGGCGGCGCCGCTGGCGGTGCGCGAGCCCCTGCCGCCCTACCTGGAGAGCCTGCGCTACCAGCACGCCTGGCTGGCGGACTACCTGAAGCAGCGCTCGGCCCGACCGCTGGTGATGGTGGTGGTGGGCGACCACCAGCCGCCCGCGCTGGTGAGCGGGCCCGCGGTGTCGTGGGACGTGCCGGTGCACGTGATCAGCGAGGACCGCGCCCTGCTGCAGCGCCTGCTGGGCAGCGGCTTCGCGCCCGGGCTCACGCCACCGGCGGAGGCGCTGGGGCCGATGCAGCGGCTGACCGAGGTGCTGCTGGCGGTGTTCAACGCGCCCGGGGCGCACGAGGTGCAGGGCTTCGAGCACGTGGGCGCGCCCGCGAGCAGCCCGCCGCACACCGGGTCCTGAGGCGGCTCAGGCCACGAGCCAGGCGTGCACGTCGCCCGAGGGCGCGTCCGTCGGCAAGGCGCGCAGCCAGCCGCGCATCGCCTCGGCGCCCTCGCCTTCGGGCTGGAGCAGGTGCTGCCGCTCGCCCAGCGACACCGCATAACGGTAACGCCCGGGCCCGGCCAGGGCTTCGAGCCGGTCGATGCAACCCAGCGCCACGTCGCGCACGGCCGGCACGAACTCGAAGGACAGCGCCGGCAGAGGCTGGCTCAGACCCATGAGCACCTCCAGCTCGAAACCCTCCACATCGATCTTCACGAAATCGGGCCGCCCGTGCGTGGCGATCAGCGCGTCCAGCGTGGTCACGGGCACCAGCGGCCCGGCTTCCCAGCGCACACCGCGGAACGACGGTGCCGCGCCCGCGCGCTGCACGAAATCGGTGGAGAGCGTGGCCACGGTGGGCGTGCGCGGGCTGGCCATCAGGCGGGCTTCGCCGGGCGCGCGGCCCAGGGCCTGCGGCAGCAGCGCCACCTGCGCATCGTGGCCGAAGCGGCGCCCCAGCAGCCGCACGAAATCGGGCTGCGGCTCCAGCGCGACCACGCGCGCGCCGAGCTGGCGGAACGCCGCCACGCGGTTGCCGGCGTGGGCGCCGACGTCGAACGCCAGACCACCCACCGGCAGGAAGCGGCGGTAGAAGCGCCGCAGCTGCGCGCCGCGCCAGGGGATGGCGCGGTACACGAGGAAGGAGCGCAGCAGGCCGAGCGGACGGTCGATCGCGCGGCTCATCGCGGGCGCTGGGGGGGCAAGGGGATGAGGATCATCTGGACGGTCCGGTTGGCCGGGTTCTCGGTGTCCTGCGCCGTCAGCGCCGGCAGGTCCTTCTTCGCCAGCGGGGCCACGAAGATGCGGGCCGCGCCAATGCCGCCCTGCTCGCGCAGCAGCTCGGCCACGCTGCGGGCGCGGCGCATCGCGAGCGCGTCGTTGAGCGCATCGCCCCCGACCGTGTCGGTGTGGGCCACGATCAGGATGCCCACGTCGGGGTGCGCGCGCAGGTGGTCGCGGGCCTTGTCGATGTCCGCCACGGCCTGCCGCGAGAGCTCGGCCTTGCCGGTCGCGAAGAGCACCGGCGGCAGCACCGGCAAGGGGTCGGCCGCCGCCACCGGCGAGGGGCTCGACGGCAGCACCACGTAGACCGTGGGCGCGCTGGCCGTCTCCTTCTTCGGCGCGTTGGAGGCCACCGCGAACACGGCGATGGAGATGATCGCCGCCAGGCCGGCCCAGAAGACGGTGTCGGTGCCTCTGGACACGCGCACGTGCAGGCGCGTGAACGCGCTCCAGTGGTTGACGGCCGCCAGCGCGTCGGCCAGGCGGTCGTACTCCTCCTTGCGATCGACCTTCGTGGTGTCGGCCTGGTAGTGCTCCCAGGCCAGGCGCTTCTCTTCGATCAGGCGGCTCACCGAATCGATGCGCGGGCTGTTCGGGTCGTTGGGGTTGCGCTTGGGCAGCAGCTCGTCCTTGCGCCGCGCGAACTCGGCCTGCACGGCGAGGATCTCGGCGTCCTGGGTGGTGTCGATCAGCAGGTTGGTGTACGCCAGATCGGGCGTGAGCACGAACAGCAGGCGGCGCACGGACCAGCCCAGCAGCAGCAGCGACACGAGCAAGGCCAGCGAGGCCACGATCCAGCGCGGGCTGAACAGTTCGAGCGAGCCGTAGCCGGAAAACGGCGCACCGGCCAGCAGCACGCCGGCGATGCCGCCGAACACCGCGATCAGCGTCTTGACGTTGTCGCGCAGGCTGGCCTTGGCGACGACATAGGGATCGGCGGCGGCCATGGCGCCCTACTCCAGCGGATCGTTGTGCCAGAAGCGCAGCACGTCCAGGCCCAGGTCCGGCTCCTTCAGCAGCTTCTGCAGCCGGCCCAGTTCATGGCTGGCGTCGGGCGACGACAGGGTGCCGACGTCCACGTCCAGCACCGTGATCGCGCCGAAGCGCAGGGGCTTCACGCGCGTCACCCGCTGGCGCACCAGGCGCTGCAGGCTCTCCGGGTCCAGGCCCTTGAATTCGGCGAGCTTCCAGCGCTCGATGCCGGCGACCTCGACCACGAAGAGTTCGCGGGCGTCAAACGGCTCTTGCGTGCTGGATTCGATGAACATCACCCCCGGCGGCGTGGCTGGTTCGGGCGCGGGCGGTCGGGGCGGTGG
>NZ_JBYTAE010000156.1:0-4824 GCF_058787875.1 Hydrogenophaga sp. FW305-3-2-15-A-LB1
GGAGACAGGGGGACGGCGTATTGTCGGCGAAAGGCCGGCGCCCGCCGGGCGGAGGGGCGCAAAACCGCGTGGCGGCTTATCATGTCGGGTTGCCCTGAACCCCGCATCGCGCCTTGAACCAGAACCTTCCCCCGGACCTGAAATTGCCTGGATCGACCGGCGCCGACACCCCCGGGACGCCGCCGTCCGTGGGCGAGCCATCCCCCCGTTACCTGGGCGCCGCCCTGCGGCATGCCAGCGCGTTCCTGTCGGTGCGCGGTGCGCGCACGCACAACCTCAAGAACATCGACCTCGACATTCCCAAGCACGCCCTGGTGGTGATCACCGGGCTGTCGGGCTCGGGCAAGTCCAGCCTGGCGTTCGACACGCTCTATGCCGAGGGGCAGCGCCGCTACGTGGAGAGCCTGTCGGCCTATGCGCGGCAGTTCCTGCAACTGATGGACAAGCCCGACGTGGACCTGATCGAAGGCCTGTCACCCGCCATCGCCATCGAGCAGAAGGCCACCAGCCACAACCCGCGTTCCACCGTGGGCACGGTGACCGAGATCCACGACTACCTGCGCCTGCTGTTCGCGCGCGCGGGCACGCCACACTGCCCCGACCATGGCTTGCCGCTGACCTCGCAGAGCGTGGCGCAGATGGTGGACACGGTGCTCGCGCTGCCCGAGGGCACGCGCCTGATGATCCTGGCCCCGGTGGCGCGCGAGAAGAAGGGCGAGTTCACCGAGCTCTTCGCCGACATGCAGGCCCAGGGTTATGTGCGCTTCCGCGTCGACGGCGCGGTGCTGGAGGCCGAGGCGCTGCCGGCCTTGAAGAAAACCGAGAAGCACAACATCGACGTGGTGATCGACCGCATCAAGGTGCGCGTCGACGTTGAGGAAGAGGGCGTGAATCCCTTGCGCCAGCGCCTGGCCGAGAGTTTCGAGGCCGCGCTGCGCCTGGCCGACGGCCGGGCCATCGCGATGGAGATGGACGCGCCGGAAACCCCTGGCGCGGTGCCGCGCGAGCACGGTTTCTCGGCGCGCTTTGCCTGCCCGCTGTGCCACTACACCGTGGGCGAACTCGAGCCGCGCCTGTTCTCGTTCAACTCGCCCATGGGCGCCTGCCCGACCTGCGACGGCCTGGGCCACACCGAATTCTTCGACCCCGCGCGCGTGGTCGCCTTTCCCTCGCTGAGCCTGGCCAGCGGTGCCATCAAGGGTTGGGATCGGCGCAACGGTTATTACTTCGCCATGATCGAGAGCCTCGCGGCGCACTACAAGTTCGACGCCGAGGCGCCCTGGGAGAGCCTGCCCGACGCGGTGCAGCAGGTGCTGCTCTACGGCTCGGGCGAGGAAGAAGTGAAGTTCAGCTACGCGCTCGAATCCGGCGAGCGCGCGGGCAAGAAGATCAGCAAGAAGCACCCCTTCGAAGGCATCGTGCGCAACTTCGAGCGCCGCTACCGCGAGACCGACAGCGCCGCCGTGCGCGAGGAACTGGCGCGCTACCGCGCCGTGCAGCCCTGCCCGGAGTGCGGCGGTTCGCGCCTGCGCCGCGAGGCGCGCCACGTGTTCGTGGGCGAGGGTGAACAGAAGCAGCCCATCTACAAGATCAGTCACGTCACGCTGGGCGAGGCGCTGGCTTATTTCCAGCAACTGGAGCTGCACGGCGCCAAGGGCGACATCGCCGCGCGCGTGATCAACGAGATCCGCCAGCGCCTGAAATTCCTGAACGACGTGGGCCTGAACTACCTCAGCCTGGACCGCAGCGCCGACACGCTCTCGGGTGGCGAGGCCCAGCGCATCCGCCTGGCCAGCCAGATCGGCAGTGGCCTGACCGGCGTGATGTACGTGCTCGACGAGCCCAGCATCGGCCTGCACCAGCGCGACAACGACCGCCTCATCGCCACGCTGCAGCACCTGCGCGACCTGGGCAACACGGTGCTGGTGGTCGAGCACGACGAGGACATGATGCGCACCGCCGACCACGTGATCGACATGGGCCCGGGCGCGGGCGTGCACGGCGGGCGCGTGATGGCGCAAGGCACCTGCGAGCAGGTCATGGCCACGGCCGATTCGCTTACTGGTCAGTACCTCAGCGGCACGCGCCAGATCGCCGTGCCCGCGCGCCGCACCCCCTGGCTGCCGGTGGTGAAGAAGGGCGATGCCCCGAAGGCCGCGCCCGCCAAGCCGCGTTTCCCGCCCAGCCCGGCGGCCGAGCGCCGCGCCGCGCGCGAGGCCGCGCACCAGGCCACGCTGGGCGAGCTGCAGGAAATCCGCGTCGTCAACGCGCGCGGGCACAACCTCAAGGGCGCGAGCGTGGCGTTCCCGGTCGGCCTGCTGACCTGCGTCACCGGCGTCTCGGGCTCGGGCAAGTCCACCCTGGTCAACGACACGCTGTACGCGGCGGTGGCGCGCACGCTCTACCGATCGCACGACGAGCCGGCCGCGCACGACGCGATCGAAGGCATCGAACACTTCGACAAGGTCATCAACGTCGACCAGTCGCCCATCGGTCGCACGCCGCGCAGCAACCCGGCCACCTACACCGGCCTGTTCACCGGCATCCGCGAACTCATGGCCGAGATGCCCACCGCGCGCGAGCGCGGCTACGGCCCGGGCCGTTTCAGCTTCAACGTGGCCGGTGGCCGCTGCGAGGCCTGCCAGGGCGATGGCGTGGTCAAGGTGGAGATGCATTTCCTGCCCGACGTGTACGTGCCCTGCGAGGTCTGCCACGGCCAGCGCTACAACCGCGAGACGCTGGACGTGCAGTACAAGGGCCGCAACATCGCGCAGATCCTGGACATGACGGTGGAGCAGTCGCACGCCTTCTTCAGCGCCGTGCCCACGCTGCACCGCAAGCTGCAGACCCTGCTCGACGTGGGCCTGTCCTACATCCAGCTCGGCCAGAGCGCGACCACGCTCTCGGGTGGCGAGGCACAGCGCGTCAAGCTCGCGCTGGAGCTCTCCAAGCGCGACACCGGCCGCACGCTCTACATCCTGGACGAACCCACCACCGGCCTGCACTTCGCCGACATCGAACTGCTGCTCAAGGTGCTGCACCAGCTGCGCGACGCGGGCAACACCATCGTGGTGATCGAACACAACCTCGACGTCATCAAGACCGCCGACTGGGTCATCGACATGGGGCCCGAAGGGGGCTCGGGCGGTGGCACGGTGGTGGCGCAGGGCACGCCCGAGACCATCGCGGCGCACCCCGACAGCCACACCGGGCGCTACCTGCGCCGCCTGCTGACGGTCTAGAGGCCTAGTTGTTGCGGTAGGCCAGGCCGACGGTGGCGCCGTAGGCGGTCTGGCGCCCCGCCAGCGGGCTGCGCGCGGCCGCGCCCTGCAGCTGCGACACGCCCACGCCGCCGTAGGCCACCCAGTGGCGGTTCAGCGCCGAGGTGATGCGCCAACCCAGCGAGACCGTGTCCCAGCCCGAGCCGATCGCGAACGCCGGCACACCCGTGGCGGCCGCCGGGGCCGGGTCCACGCCGTAGTGCGTCTGCCGGTAGGTGCCGTTGGCCCAGCCCGCACCCAGCGACAGGTCCCAGTGGGTCTGCGAAGAAACGGGGTGGCGGTAGCTCAGGCCATGGTCCACACGCAGGCCGCCGGCGCGGCCCAGCAGGTCTTGCGAGGCCCGCACCGAGTAGGTCCAGCGCTGGCTCAGGGCCGCGTTGGCGCCGACGCGGCCGCGCAGCGTGGCGCGCACGTCGGGCAGGCCGCGGAAGACGGCGTCGTCGTCCCACGAGCGCCCCTCGTCGATCGACAGCGAGGTGCTCAGCGACCAGCGGTCGTTGCCGGCCAGCATCGTGCTCACGCCGGTGTCCACGCTCTGGCGGCCCTGGCTGAGCAGGGCGCTGGCGCCCGAGGTGGCGAAGCGGAAGCGCCCGAGTTGAAAAGCCCAGATCGGGCGCAGCCGCAGGCGCTGCTCGACATCGCTGCCGAGTTGCGGCGCGGACGACACCACGGCGGCGCCCACGAGGTAGTCGCGGCTGGCCTCCAGGGCCACGGTGTCGGTGGGGGGCTCTGCCGCGCCCGCCCCGCTGCCCAGGGTGAGCAGGGTCGCTGCGGCCACCAGGGTGGTGGGGCGCATCGCGAACTCAGAACCGGCCGAGGTCTTCGATCGCATCCACCACCATGCCCGTGCCCACGGCGATCATCAGGATGTCGGCCGCCACGCGCACGTACTTGTAGCCCGAGGGGGGCAGGCCGATCTGCACCGACACGCTGTTGGGCACCGGGTAGTACACGACGTCGCGCGGCAGCGGATAGCCCATGCGCCACTTCTTCGCCTGGCCGGGGGGCATGCAGCCGTTGTGCTTCTTGGCCAGGCCCGGCGGGCATTTGCCGGCCTTGAACCGGGGCTCGTAGTACTCGTGGGCGATGCGGCGCTGGGGCTCACCGAAGTAGCCGCCGATCTGGATGTTCACCGACACGCTGGACGAGGGCGAGCGTGGCCCGTCGCGGCGGTCGTCCCGCCGGTCATCGCGGTGGTCGTCCCGGTGCTTCTCGTGCTTTTCATGCTTGTCGTGTTTGCCACCCTGCTTGCCGGCCCATTCGGGTTTTTCGGCCAGGGCCGGCAGGCTGCCCAGCAGCATCAGGCTCAGGAAGGCGATGGAGAGGCGCGTGCGCGGTGGGTGAGTCATGTCGTGGGCTTGTGGGGTGTTGTGTCGAACGACCGGGTCCGAGGGGGCGCGGCCTGTCGCGATTCTGGCGTGGCGCGTGGCCGTCGGCGTTACAAGGCGTAAGGCTGTGGCGGGCTCGCCGCGTGGCGCGGTAGATGAATTTCCCCGGTGCTGGCAGACTCGCCGCTCCCCCCGTGCCCCAACGACCCCATGCC
>NZ_JBYTAE010000157.1:0-4573 GCF_058787875.1 Hydrogenophaga sp. FW305-3-2-15-A-LB1
CTCGGCCTGCGCGAAATCGCGCACCGCGTCGCGCAGCGCGTCGATGTCTTCTCCAAGCTGGAAGTTCAGGCCGGGCAACTGCATGTCGGGATCTCCTTGAAGGGCGTTGAACTGCGAGCACCGCCTGGGCGACGGCGCTTTCTGCACTGAATACGATCTGCGGTGTCGACCGGGGGAATTTCTGACCCCCGTCGTTGACATCACCTCATTCCTATTCCATACTATACCTAACGAACGTTCGCTATTCATGACAAGCTCCAAACTTTCCCGATCACCGCGAACCGACAACCGCTTGCCGGAGTTGCTGAACGCCGCGGCGCGCCTTTTCGCGAGCCGCGGATACGCGGCAACCTCCATGCGAGACATCGCCGTCGAGGTCGACATGAAGCCCGGCTCGCTCTACTACCACTTCCCCTCCAAGGAAGAGTTGCTGCTCGCGGTTTATCAAGCGGGCGTGCGAGCGCTGGAGGAGGCCACCGCCGAAGCGGTGGCCAAGGAAACAGATCCCTGGGTGCGTCTGGAGGTCCTGTGCAGGGCCCACCTGGAAGCCGTTCTGCGCGACAGCGATTACGCCCAGGTGCTGATCCGCGTGCTGCCTGACGACATTCCCCAGGCCGCGGATCGTCTGCGGGAGCTGCGCGAAAGCTACGAACAGGTCTTCCGCCATGTCGTGGCGCAACTGCCGCTGCCCGCGGGCACGGACCGCCGTGCCCTGCGCCTGATGCTGATTGGCTCGCTCAACTGGGCGACGCTGTGGTTCAACCCCGATGGACGCGACTCCCCACGCGTTCTCGCGCGAAAGTTTGTGGGGCTAGTGAAGGAAATGCAAGATGGCCGAACGTCCACCTAGGGTGATCGTGACAAAGATTGGATTTGATGGGCACGACCGGGGCAGCCGCGTGATTGCGGCCTGTCTGCGGGATGCGGGCATGGAGGTGATCTACACCCCGCCCTGGCAGGAGATACCCACCGTCGTCAAGCTCACGATGGAAGAGGACGCCGACGTCATCGGCATCTCCTCGCTCGCCACCGACCACCTCATCGTGCCCAAGCTCGTGGCCGCGCTGCGCGAAGCCGGGCTGGCCGATGTGCAGGTCATCGTCGGCGGCATCGTGCCCGCCAAGGACGAAGCGATGCTGCTGGCGTGTGGCGTGGCTCAGGTGTTTCATCCCGGCACCTCGCTGGACGATGTCGTTGTGTCGGTGCGCGCGCTGTCCGAAAAGCGCCGCGCCATCCTGGGGGCATCGACATGAACGGCCTCGCGCAATGGGAAGCCGAGTTCGCCAAGGGCGTCGTCGGCGAAACGACCACCTACAACCGTTCCGGCATCGGCATCAAGCCGCTGTACACCCCCCAAGACCAGACCGGCGCACCCTATGAGGAAGCGCTGGGCTATCCCGGCCAGTACCCGTTCACGCGTGGCATCTACGCCACGATGTACCGAGGTCGAAGCTGGTCCCAGCGCCAACTTATCGGCCTGGGCGTGCCCGAGGACTACAACCTGCGGGTCAAGGAGATCCTCGACCTCGGCGCGTCCGCGCTGTCGCTGATTCCGTGCAACTCGGTGTTCCGCGGCTACGACGCGGACGACGTGCCGTCGGAACTGCTCGGCACTTGCGGCACGGTCATCAACCATGTGGAGGACATGCGGGTCGCCCTCGACGGTGTGCCCATTGGCGAACTGTCCACCGCCATGAACGACCCGACGCCGTTCACGCTGCTGGCCTTCGAGCTGGCGGTCGCCAAGCGCCGCGGCGTGCCATGGACCAAGATCACGGGCACCTCGAACCAGAGCGACTGCATCTCGCACTTCGTCGCCAACCACATGTTCTTCCGCCTGGCGCTGCAGGGCGCGCGCCGGGTCATCGTGGACCACATCGCCTTCGCGAACAAGCACGTGCCTGGCTGGAACCCCTTGTCCATCGTCGGGCAGCACATGCAGCAGGCGGGCGCGACGCCGGCCGAAGCCATGGCCTTCACGCTGTGCTCGGGCATCCAGTACGCGGAAGACTGCATCGCCGCCGGCATGGACCCGGACCAGTTTCTGCCGCGCTTCACCTTCTTCTTCGACGTCTCGGTGAGCTTCTTCGAAGAGGTGGCCAAGTTCCGCGCCGGCCGCCGCATCTGGGCCCGGCTGTGCCGCGAGCGTTTCGGCGCCAAGGACCCGCGCTCCTGGCGCTTCAAATTCCATGGCCAGACCTCCGGGGTCGACCTGACCCGCCAGCAACCGCTGAACAACGTTGCCCGGGTCACGACGCAGGCGATGGCCGGCATCTTCGGCGGCCTGCAATCGCTTCACACGGACGGCTACGACGAGGTGTTTTCAACTCCCACCGCCGAAGCCGCGCGCATCGCGGTGGCCACGCAGAACATCCTGCGCGAAGAGGCCCATCTCACGGACGTCATTGACCCGCTGGGTGGCTCCTACTACGTGGAGTCGCTCACCAACGACATGGAAGCCAAGATCAACGGGATCATCTCGATGATCGACGAAGTGGGCGGCATGTACCAGGCGGTGGAAAAAGGCATCGTGCAGCGCATGATCGGCGAGTCCGCGCTGGCCTTCCAGAAGAAGATCGACGCGGGCGAGCAAACCATCGTGGGCGTCAACGCGTACCAGGTCGAGGAAGACCCCGCGACCTACCCCTCCCTGGAGTACCCCGACGCGGCGCGCATGCAGTCGTACCTGGGGCGCCTGGCCGACTTCAAGAAATCGCGCTCCAACGCGGACGTCGAGAAGGCGATCGGTGCCCTGGCCAAATCGGCCAACACCGCCAAGTCCAACGTCTTCGAGCACGTGGTGGCGGCCGCCGAAGTCGGTGCCACCCACGGCGAGATCTGCGGCACCTTGCGCAAGGAACTGGGCTTTGGTCAACCGCTGACGGTGGTGTGAGCGCCGTGAGCAACATGTCCATTCAAAAGGCGCTGGGCGGCGATCGACGCGCCCTTGCACAAGCCATCAGCGCGTTGGAAAACGGCGGCGAGATGGCCGTCGAGGTGCGCCGCGCCGTCGCGGCGTCCCAGGGCCGGGCGCACGTCATCGGCGTCACTGGGCCACCCGGTGGTGGAAAGTCCACGCTGGTGTCGGTGCTGATCAAGGGGTTGAGAAAAAAGGGCAGGACGGTCGCCGTCGTGGCCATCGATCCCTCGAGTCCGTTCACCGGCGGCGCGGTCCTGGGCGACCGCATCCGCATGGGCGAGCGCCAGAGCGACGAGGGCGTTTTCATCCGCTCGCTGGCATCGCGCGGCCATCTCGGCGGCCTGTCGGTGGCCGCGGGGGATGTTATCGATCTGTTCGACGCCTCGGGCTATGACGTGGTGATCGTCGAAACCGTGGGTGCCGGCCAATCGGAAGTGGAAATCACGCGTTTTGCCGACACGCGCGTCGTGGTGTGCCCGCCCGGGCTGGGCGACGATGTGCAGGCGATCAAGGCCGGTGTGCTGGAAATCGCCGACATCTTCGTCGTGACCAAGGCCGATCTGCCCGATGCCCGCAAGACCGAATCCGAGCTGCTGGCCATGCTGACGCTGCGGCGCTCACAAGATCTGACGCCGGAGGTGATGCGCGTGTCCGCGCCCGGCGAAGAGGGCACCGATGCCTTGGTGGACTGGCTGGATGCGCGAAGCGAGCGCGGCCGACGCCACGCGGCCGGTGGCGCCAAGTCGGCCTACAACCTGGTCTCCCGGTGCATCGAGGGCGACAACATGGCCCGTCTGCTTGGCATCGAACTCGTGGCGGCATCGATGGGCAGCACCACGCTGCGCATGAAGGTGATGCGCAAGCACATGAACTTCAACGACCGCTGCCACGGCGGCGCGCTCTTCGCGCTGGGCGACATGGCGCTGGGCCTGGCCTGCAACTCGTACGGAAAGATCGCCACCCTGGTGGATGGCCAGCTCAGCATTTCCACCGCGGTCGAAGAAGGCGAATGGCTGGTGGCGCATGCGCACGAGGTCTCTCGCTCGCGCAAGATCGGCAGCTATCAGGTGAAGATCACGCGGGCCCGCGACGGCGAACACATCGCGTTGCTGCATGGCACGGTCTACGTGCTGGACCGGTCCGTCGAAGCGGCGATGGGTGAGGGCGCGTGATGGGTGTGCTTTCAGAAGCGCCACTGCATGGCCGGGGACGGCAGCGCCTGCGGTCTCTCAAGCGCCTGGCGCGCGCGGGGAGCGGCACGGACGCCGCACCCGCGCTCAAGCTGCAGAGCCAGGCGATCGCGCTGGCGCTGCTGGACCGCAGCATCAAGTTCAAGCACCGGCGGCTGGCGCTGCTGCGCTTGAAGGACGCCGTTGAACTGGGCGCCCCGGTGAGCACCGAGCAATGGACCTATTGCAAGGGCGTGCTGCCCCTGGAGCAAGACGGCGCGCTGCGCGCCGATGTCGAGCGCGCCGCGATCGGTTTCCGAAGCCCCCCCGTTGCCAAGGCAGAAAAGCTGTGAACACGACTTTCCCCCGATTGCTGCTGACGCAGGCGGCCGAACACGGTGAGCGGCCGGCGATGCGCGAGAAGGAATACGGCATCTGGCAGACGACGACGTGGGCCGGCATGGCCGAGCTGGTGGAGCGCCTG
>NZ_JBYTAE010000158.1:0-4442 GCF_058787875.1 Hydrogenophaga sp. FW305-3-2-15-A-LB1
GCGCACCGCGAGTTCGTCGAACACATCATCGACTTCCTGGAGATCCAGGCCTACCGCAAGACGCCGGTGGGGCAGCTGCCCTACGGGTTGCAGAAGCGCGTGGACCTGGGCCGAGCGCTGGCCATGGAGCCGCAGGTGCTGCTGCTGGACGAGCCGATGGCGGGCATGAACCTGGAGGAGAAGCAGGACATGAGCCGCTTCATCCTGGACGTGAACGACGAGTTCGGCACCACCATCGTGCTGATCGAGCACGACATGGGCGTGGTGATGGACATCTCCGACCGCGTGGTGGTGCTGGACTACGGCAAGAAGATCGGCGACGGCACCCCCGAAGAGGTCCGCCGCAACGAGGAGGTCATCAGCGCCTACCTCGGCACGAGTCATTGATGACCACGGCACCCCTGGACGGACCTTTTCTCGCGAACGGAATTGACCATGGCATTTTTTCTTGAAGCGCTGCTGGGTGGCCTGATGGCCGGCATGCTGTATTCGCTGGTCGCCCTGGGCTTCGTGCTGATCTTCAAGGCCTCGGGCGTCTTCAACTTCGCCCAGGGTGCCATGGTGCTCTTCGCCGCCCTGGCCATGGCCCGCTTCTCCGAGTGGATACCCCTGTGGACCAGCATCGAGAGCCGGGTGCTGGCCAACGTGGCGGCCTTCGTGCTCGCCGGTGCGCTCATGTGGCTCGTGGCCTGGCTGATCGAGCGGCTGGTGCTGCGCCACCTGGTGAACCAGGAAGGCGTGACCCTGTTGATGGCCACGCTGGGCATCAGCTACTTTCTCGACGGCCTGGGCCAGACGATCTTCGGTTCGAACATCTATCCGATCAACGTGGGCATGCCCAAGGATCCGCTGATCCTGTTCGAAGGCACGTTCGACGGTGGGGTGCTGCTCAACCTGGAAGACATCTACGCGGCTTGCGTGGCCGCCTTGCTGGTCGCCGCGCTGTCGCTGTTCTTCCAGAAGACAGCCACCGGCCGGGCGCTGCGCGCCGTGGCCGACGACCACCAGGCCGCGCAGTCCATCGGCATCCCGCTCAACCGCATCTGGGTCATCGTCTGGTTCGTCGCGGGCATCACCGCGCTGGTGGCCGGAATCATCTGGGGCTCCAAGCTGGGTGTGCAGTTCTCGCTCACCACGGTCGCGCTGCGCGCGCTGCCGGTGGTGATCCTGGGCGGCCTCACCTCGGTGCCCGGCGCCATCATCGGCGGCTTGATCATCGGTGTGGGCGAGAAGCTCTCCGAGGTCTACCTCGGGCCGTTCGTGGGCGGCGGCATCGAGATCTGGTTCGCCTATGTGCTGGCGCTGGTGTTCCTGCTGTTCCGGCCCCAGGGCCTGTTCGGCGAAAAGATCATCGATCGCGTGTGACCCAGAACAAAAAAGAGAAAGCCCGCCATGTTCTATCGTGAAAACGGTCAATTCAAGACCACCTACCGCGCCGACCAGCAGATCTTCCCGATCGCGCAGGACCGCTGGCTGATCTGGGGCCTCATCGCATTCGCTTTCATCGGCGTCCCGCTGCTGGCGGACGAGTACCTGCTGCGCGCCATCCTGATCCCCTTTCTGATCATGTCGCTCGCGGCGCTGGGCGTGAACATCCTGGTGGGCTACTGCGGCCAGATCTCGCTGGGCTCGGGCGCCTTCATGGCCGTGGGGGCCTACGGCGCCTACAACTTCTTCGTGCGCGTGCCGGGCATGCCGCTGATCCCGGCGCTGATCCTGGGTGGGTTGTGTGCGATGGCCTTCGGCATCCTGTTCGGCCTGCCCAGCCTGCGCGTGCGCGGCCTGTACCTCGCGGTGGCCACGCTGGCCGCGCAGTTCTTCGCCGACTGGATGTTCCTGCGCATCAAGTGGTTCACGCTGGACACGCCCTCGGGTTCTGTCTCGGTCTCCAACCTGCAGGTGTTCGGCCTGTCGCTGGACAGCGCCGCGGGCAAGTACCTGTTCTGCCTGGCGGTGCTGGCGGTCATCGCGCTGCTGGCCAAGAACCTGGTGCGCAGCGCCATCGGCCGCGAGTGGATGGCGATCCGCGACATGGACGTGGCCGCCGCCGTGATCGGCATCCGCCCGATGTACGCCAAGCTCAGCGCCTTCGCGGTGAGCAGCTTCATCATCGGCGTGGCCGGCGCGCTCTGGGCCTTCGTGCACCTGAGCGCCTGGGAGCCCGCGGCCTTCTCTGTGGATGTCTCGTTCCGCCTGCTGTTCATGGTGATCATCGGCGGCCTGGGCTCCATCGTGGGCAGCTTCTTCGGCGCGGCCTTCATCGTCGTGCTGCCCATCGTTCTCAACCAGGTTCTTCCCGCCATCGGGGCGCTGGTGGGCGTCGAAATCTCCACGGTCGCGGTGTCGCACGCGGAGTTCATGGTGTTCGGGGCCTTGATCGTCTGGTTCCTGATCGTCGAGCCCCACGGGCTCGGCAAGCTCTGGTCACTCGGAAAGCAAAAGTTGAGGATCTGGCCATTTCCTCACTGACTCCCTAAGGGGTCACGAACCCGGCCACGCGAAAACCTACACAACATCTGGAGACACCATGAAGAAAACCTGCGCGACTTTCGCGACGGTGCTGGCCCTGCTCGCCCCGAGCATGTCCACCAACGCCATCGCCCAAGACAAACAACAGTATTTCCCTTTGCTCACTTTCCGCACCGGCCCGTATGCGCCCAGCGGATCGCCTTGGGCGAACGGTTTTGTCGACTACTTCAAACTGGCCAACCTCAAGGGCGGCATCAACGGCGTGCGCATCGCCTGGGAAGAATGCGAAACCGGTTACGCCACCGACCGGGGCGTGGAGTGTTACGAGCGCATGAAGGGCAAGAACGGCGGCGCCACGGTGTTCCAGACCATGTCCACGGGCATCACGCTGGCCCTGACGGAGCGCGGCATGGCCGATGGCATTCCGATCCTGACGCCGGCCTACGGACTGAGCGAGAGCGCCGACGGCGAGGTCTTCAAGTGGAGCTTCCCGATTGGCGGTAGCCACTGGGCCTCGGCGGACACGCAGGTCCAGTATGTGGCGCAGAAGCTGGGTGGGGTCGACAAGCTCAAGGGCAAGAAGATCGCCTTGCTGTACCACGACAGCCCCTATGGCAAGGAAGCCATTCCCGTGGTGACCGCGCGCGCCAAGAAACACGACTTCGAATTGACGGCCATTCCGGTGTCGCATCCCGGTGTGGACCAGAAGGCCGCCTGGTTGCAGATCCGCCGCGCGCGCCCGGACTTCGTGCTGCTCTGGGGTTGGGGCGTGATGAACTCCACCGCCCTGAAGGAGGCGCAGTCCACCGGCTTCCCGCGGGACCATGTGGTCGGTGTCTGGCCGTCCGGCTCCGACTCCGACGTGAAGGAAGTGGCAGGCGCCGCAGGCTACAGCGCGGTGCTCGTGCTGCCCGGCCCGGGGTTTGACTCTGCCATTGCCAAGGAGGTGCGCGAGAAGCTGCACGCCAAGGGCCAGGGCTCGGGTCCGAAGGAAGAGGTCGGCGAAGCCCTCTACATGCGCGGTCTGATGAACGCCATGGTGGCGGTGGAAGGCGTGCGCCGGGCGCAGGAGAAGTTTGGCAAGGGGCAGGTGATGACGCCGGCCCAGGCTCGATGGGGGTACGAGAACCTGCAGATCAACGACAAGCGCCTGGCGGAACTCGGCATCGCGGATGTGATGCAACCGCTGTCCACCAGCTGCAAGGACCACATGGGCCCCTCGGCGGCGCGCGCCTACACGTGGAACGGCTCCAAGTGGGAGGTGAGCTCGGAGTGGCTGCATGCGGATCCCGCGTTGCTCAATCCCATGATCAAGGCAGCCGGCGACAAGTACGCAGCGGAGAAGAAGCTGACGCGCCGCACCGCGGCCGACTGCCAGAGTTAAGCACCCCCGCCGCGCTGCGCGCGACCCCCTCCAGGGGGCGACACCTGGGGCCGGCAGAGCCGGACCCTCGGTGTCCCTGGATGGGGCACGCGCTGCGGTGGTGGTTCGTTCCTGCGGCTGGTTTTTCCAGCCGCCATCTGCCAGGGTGGCGCGCCGCCCTGGCAAATGGTCCCCAAGGAATCGGAATCTCCATGAACACGCCCACCACCGTTCTCAACGTCAACGGCATCGAGGTCATCTACAACCACGTCATCCTGGTGCTCAAGGGCGTCTCGCTGCAGGTGCCCCAGGGCCAGATCGCGGCCATCCTGGGCGGCAACGGCGCGGGCAAGACCACCACGCTGCGCGCCATCTCCAACCTGCTCAAGGGCGAGCGCGGCGAGGTCACCAAGGGCAGCATCGAACTGCGCGGCGAGCGCATCGAGAACCTCTCGCCCGCCGACCTCGTGCAGCGCGGCGTGGTCCAGGTCATGGAGGGGCGCCACTGCTTCGCCCACCTCACCATCGAGGAGAACCTCATGACCGGCTCCTACACCCGCAAGAGCAAGGCCGAGGTCGCGGCCAACCTGGAGAAGGTCTACACCTACTT
>NZ_JBYTAE010000159.1:0-4120 GCF_058787875.1 Hydrogenophaga sp. FW305-3-2-15-A-LB1
GCTCTGCGCAGCGGGGTAAAGGAGGAGGCGGCACCAGCCGCCGGGGGACACCCGCGGAGCAGAGCGCCCGGCACTCGCGGGCCCACGAGGTGCAGGCCTGAAAACCGGGCAGAGCAGCTACGCCCGCGAAACCGCAAACTTCACATACCAGTCCAGACAACCCGGGTTGGCCATCGCCTCGCGGTTGATGACCTTCTCCAGCGGCTGGCCGAGCAGCAGTTTCTTGATCGGCAGTTCCTGCTTCTTGCCCGAGAGCGTGCGCGGAATCTCGGCCACCTGAAACACGCCGTTGGGCACGAAGCGCGGCGACAGCGCGGTCTTGATGCTGTCGTTGATGCGCGCCTTGAGCGCATCGTCGAGCACGGTGCCTTCGCGCAACACCACGAACAGCGGCATGTAACTCTCGCGCCCGAGGTACTCCAGGTCCACCACCATGGAGTCCATCACCTCGGGCAGGGCCTCGACCGCGCTGTAGAGCTCGCTCGTGCCCATGCGCAGGCCGTGGCGGTTGATGGTGGCGTCGGAGCGGCCGTAGATCACGCAGGAGCCGTCCGCGCCGATGCGCAGCCAGTCGCCGTGCCGCCAGACCGCGCCGGCCTCGGGGCCGAGGTCACCACCCCCGGGCTTGCGGCCCTGGCCCGGCGGGTAGGTGTCGAAATAACTGCCGATCAGGCGCTGGTGGTCCACGTCGCCCACGAAGTACAGCGGCATCGACGGGATCGGTTGCGCGCACACCAGCTCGCCCACCTCGTCGATCACCGGCTGGCCCTGCTCGTTCCACGCTTCGACCGCGCAGCCCAGCAGCCGGCACTGCATGCGCCCGGGCGTCTGCGGCAACTCGCGGTTGCCGCCGATGAAGGCGCCCGCGAAGTCGGTGCCGCCCGAAATGTTGCACCACCAGATGTCCTGCTGCGCCTCGCTCTTCGCGATGCGGCGGAACTGATCGGTGCCCCAGCGCTGCGCGTCTTCCGAGAGCGGCGAACCGGTGGTGCCGAGCGCGCGCACGGCGGACAGGTCGCCACACGCGGCCAGGTCGACGCCGGCCTTGATGCAGTTGGCGAAGAAGGCCGCGCCCGCGCCGAAGAAGGTCACGCCCAACTCGGCGGCGAAGCGCCAGAGCGTGGTCCAGTCGGGCTTGTCCTTGCTGCCGCCGGGGTTGCCGTCGTAGATCACGCAGGTGGTGCCGTTGAGCAGGCCGCTGGTCTGCGCGTTCCACATCACCCAGCCGGTGGAGCTGTACCAGTGGAAGCGTTCGCCCCAGCTGTTGGGGTGGTAGCTGCAGCCCACGTCGTTGTGCAGGATCTTGAGCGCCATGCCCACGATCACCGTGCCGCCATGGCCGTGCACGATGGGCTTGGGCAGGCCGGTGGTGCCGCTGGAATAGACGATCCACAGCGGGTGGTCGAACGGCAGCCACAAGGGTTCGAAGGCGGCGGTGGCGGCATCGTCGCGCGCGGTGGCGGCCGCGAAGCTGGCACAGGGCGATGCGGCCTGCAGCGCCTCGGCCTGCGCCGCCTCGCCTTCGGCCAGGTTGGTGTGCAGCACCACGTGGCGCACGGTGGGCAGGGCCGCGCGCAGCTCGGCCACCACCGCCAGGCGGTCGTGGTCGCGGCCGGCGTAGCTCACGCCGTCGCAGGCGATCAGCACCACCGGCTCGATCTGGCGGAAGCGGTCGAGCACGGCGTTGGTGCCCATGTCGGGCGCGCAGATGCTCCACACGCCGCCGATGGACACCGTGGCGAGAAAAGCCACCATGGCCTCGGGAATGTTGGGCAGGTAGGCCGCCACGCGGTCGCCCGGCTGCACGCCCTGGGCCTGCAGGTGCTGCGCGAGCGAGGCGACCTGGCGCCGCAGCTCGGGCCAGCTCAGCTCCACTTGCCGGCCCTTTTCATTGCGGCTCACCACGGCGGAAAAACCCGCCTCGTGCGCCGGCCGCACGTGGCGGAACACCTGCTGCGCGTAGTTCATGCGCGCGCCGGGAAACCAGGGCGCGCCGGGCATCACGTTCTTCGCCAGCACGGCCGTGTGCGGCGTGGGCGACTGCAGCTCGAAGTAGTCCCAGATGCTTTGCCAGAAGCCGTCGAGGTCGGTGATGGACCAGCGCCAGAGCGCGCCGTAGTCGTCGAAACGCAGGCCGCGGTGCTCGGCGAGCCATTGCTGGTAGAGGCGGATCTGGGGCACGTGGGGCGCGGTCATGCGCCGAGCTTAGACCGGGCCCGCGCCCGGTACGACTAGGGTTTGTACGGTTGTACAAGAATCGGCGCCAACCGTTCAATGCCCCCTTCGCCGGCCGCAGCCCGCGGCCCGCCTCATCGGGGAACCCACCATGCCTTCGACAAACAACCCGCTGGACGGCTTCCAGGTCGACCGCGCCGCCATCCGCACCATCGGCCAGGACCTGCAACGGCCCGAGTGCATCCTGGCCGAGCGCGACGGCACGCTGTGGGCGGCCGACGCGCGCGGCGGCGTCACGCGCATCGGCGCCGACGGGCAGCAGCGCTTCATCGGCCAACGCGCCGACCAGCGCTTCGCCAGCGCCGCGCAGGCTTCGCTGCACGACGTGGAGGCCAAGTACACGCAGGGCACCTTGCCCAACGGCCTGGCCTTCGCGGCCAATGGCGACGTGCTGATCGCCAACTTCGGCACCGACCGGCTGGAGGTGATGGCGCGCGACGGCCAGACACGCACGCTGCACGACACCATCGACGGCCAGGCGATCGGCAAGGTCAACTTCGTGCTGCGCGATTCGAAGAACCGCATCTGGCTCACCGTCTCCACGCGCGTGAACCCCTGGACCGTGGCGGCCAGCAGCCGCGTGCGCGACGGCTACATCGCGGTGGTGGACGAACGCGGCCTGCGCGTGGTGGCCGACGGCTTTCACTTCACCAACGAGATCCGTTTCGACGCGAACGAGGAATGGCTCTACATCGTCGAGACCACCGGGCCGCACATCAGCCGCATGCGCGTGGTGGAGTCGGCCCAGGGCGTCGCCCTGGCCGACCGCGAGGTGTTCGGGCCCTCCCACCTGGGCGGCTTCCCCGACGGCATCGCGTTCGACGCCTTCGGCAACCTCTGGTGCACGCTGGTGATGACGGACCAGCTGATCGCGCTCACGCCGCAGGGCGAGCGGCGCCTGCTGCTCGACGACGGCAACCCCGAGGCCTCGAAGGTGCTGCTGGACCACATGAACGACGGCACGCTCACCGCCGAGGACATGCTGCGCGCGCGCGGCACGCTGGCGCCCTGGATGGCCAGCGTCACCTTCGGCGGACCCGACCTGCGCACGGTCTACATCGGCAGCCTCATGGGCACCACCATCCCCTTCTTCACCTCGCCCGTGCCCGGCCTGCCCATGGTGCACTGGTAACACACCAGCGCCCGCCTTCCGCACGACCCGGCCCAGGGTTTGTACGGGTGTACAACATTTTTGAACACATGTTCAATACCGCCATGCCGTCCCGCAAGCCTGAGCCTGCCCGTCGCCAGAAGAGTGCCGCGCCCCGCCCCGACCGCCAGCAGGCCATCCTGCTCGCGGCCGAGAAGCTGTTCGCGCAGCGCGGCTACCACGCGGTGACGATCCGCCAGATCGCCGAAGAGGCCGGCGTGCCGCTGGCGCTGGTGGCCTACTACCACGGCCCCAAGCAGGACCTGTTCCACGCGGTGTTCGCGCACTGGAGCCACACCATCGAGGAGCGGCTGGCCGCGCTGGACGCCGCCTCGCAGGACCCCGACGACCCGCAGACCCTGCCGCGCATCGTCGAGGCCTTCGTGGCGCCGGTGATCCGCATGCGCTCCAGCCCCGAGGGGCAGTTCTACGCCCAGCTGGTCGGCCGCGAACTGGCCTACCACGGCGAGGAGTCCGACCGCGTGCTGCGCGAGTTCTTCGACCCGCTGGCGCACCGCTTCATCGACGCGCTGCACCACGCCCTGCCGCGCGCCAGCCGCGCCGAGGCCGCCTGGGGCTACCAGTTCGCGCTCGGCGCCCTGCTGCACCACCTGGTGGATGTGCGCGTGGAGCGCCTCTCGCTCAACATCAACCGCGCCAACGACCCGGCCGCCGCCGAGCGGCTGGTGCGCTTCATCGTGGGGGGACTGCGCGCCGCGCTGTGCCCCCCACGAT
>NZ_JBYTAE010000160.1:0-3760 GCF_058787875.1 Hydrogenophaga sp. FW305-3-2-15-A-LB1
GGGGTGAGGCGGTGGGTCTCGGTGGGGCCGGCCAGCCAGGGGGCGAGCGTGGGCTGCGCGTCGCGCGCCCAGGCGCCGCCGCGCGCGAAGGCGTCGAAGGCCGCGGGGCTGTGAAACAGCGCGAGGCCCACCAGCACCGGCTCGCCCTCGCGCACCGGCAGGCGCGGGAAGTTGTTGGGGCTGGCCTCCGTCACGTACCAGCCGATGCGCCGCGCGCCGCCCTGGCGCAGCACCGGCGAGAGCACCTCGCGGCACAGCGCCAGCAGGTCGCTGCCGGCGGGCGCGCGCAGCGGGAACACGGCCGCGTCCAGCAGGCCGGGCGGTGTGTCGGTGGTGCCGGGCTTGGCGCGCCGGGGGGCTTCGCCGTCGATGCCCGCGCCGGGCCAGGCCGGGCGCAGCAGGAACACGTCGTCCGAATCGACCATGGTGGCGTTCGCCGCGTCGCGGTGCGCCTGCCACACCGGGCCGCCGTAGAACGCGGCCAGGCCCTGGGCGCGGCGCGCCATGTCGGCGAAGCCGCGCAGCCAGACGAAGCGGTTGGCGTCGTCCAGGTCGCGGAACTGGCCGATCACGCGCAGGCCCTGGGCCTCCTGGGTCTCGACGAACTCGCGGTCGAACAATTCGATGAGGGTGTCGCGCCGGCCCGGGTGCAGGGTGTAGCGGCGCAGCTCGACGAAGGGGGATTCGGTCATGGCAAAAGCTCCTTGAAAGACGATGCGGTGATGATCCACCCCATAACCTGACACGGTGTGTCATGTTTAAATCTCTCGCATGCAAGCCAGCCGACTGATCTCCATCCTCATGCTGCTGCAGGCGCGGGGCCGCCTGACGGCCGGCGCGCTGGCGCAGGCCCTGGAAGTGTCCGAGCGCACCGTGCTGCGCGACATCGACCAGCTCTCGGCCGCCGGTGTGCCGCTGTGGGGCGAGCGCGGGCGCCAGGGCGGCTTTCAGCTGCGCGAGGGCTGGAGCACCCAGCTCACCGGCATGACCGAGCCCGAAGCCCAGGCGCTGCTGCTCGCCGGCCTGCCCGGGCCGGCCACCGAACTGGGCCTGGGCGCGGCCGCCGCCTCGGCGCGGCTGAAGATGGTGGCCAGCCTGCCGGGCGAGTGGCGCGAGCAGGCCGACCGCGTGGGCCAGCGCCTGCACATCGACCCGGTGGACTGGTACCGCGCGCAGGACGCGCCGAACTTCCTGCGCGAGGTGGCCGACGCCGTCTGGCGCGCGCGCCGCATCGAGGTGCGTTACGAGAGCTGGCGCGGCAAGGCCTGGCGGACGCTGGAGCCGCTGGGCCTGGTGCTCAAGGCGGGCGCGTGGTACCTGGTGGCGCGCGCGGTGGACGCGGCGCCCCCGAAAGGCGATGGCGTGCGCACCTACCGGCTGGCGAGCCTGCTGGAACTCAAGCCGGGCGCGGCCTTTCGCCGGCCCAAGACGTTCGACCTCGCGCGCACCTGGCAGGCGTCGGCCGCGCGCTTCGAATCGGAGCTGCGTTCGGTGGAGGTGCGGGCGCGCGCGACGCCGCGCTGCCTGAAGTGGCTGGCGAACGCGCGCGTGCCGTTCAGCGACCCGGTGGGCGACGAGGTGACGATCCGCGTCGAATCGGTGGAGCAGGGCGCGCGGCAGCTGCTCGCCTTCGGCGACGAGATCGAGGTGCTCTCACCGCCCGCGCTGCGCGAGCGCCTGGCGCAGCAGGCGGCGGCGGTGCTGGCGCGCTACCAGGCCCGGGGCCGTGCTCAGTGCTGAAAGACCGCGCCCGAGGTCATCAGCGCATCGATTTCCCCGGGCTCGAAGTCCAGCTCGCGCAAGACCGACACCGTGTGCTGCCCCACGTAGGGGGCGGCGGAGGTGGCGTGCGGAGACGCGCCGTTGAAATGGAGCGGCAAACCCAGCGAAGGCGTTTTTCCGCCGTCGGCATGGTCGACGTCCACCACCATGGAGGTGGCGCGCACCTGCGGATGTTCCAGCGCCTGCCCCACGTCGTTGACCGGGCCCACCGGCACGCCGGCCAGGTCGAAGCGCTGCACCCAGGCCGGCGCGTCGTCGCTGGACAGGGCCTGCGTGATCAGCGCTTCCAGTTCCGCGCGGTGCGCCACCCGGCTGCGGCCATTCTTGAACCGGGGTTCCTGCAGCCATTCGGGGTGCCCGAGGATCTGGGCGATGCGCTCCCAGTTGGCCTGGTTTCCGCCACCCAGGGCGATGGCCCCGGTGCGGCAGCGAAAGGTCTGGTAGGGCGCGATCAGGGGATGGGCCGTCCCCATGGGCTTGGCGATGGTGCCGTCGTTGAAGTAGGCCGCCGCGAACCAGTACATCTGCTGCATGGACGCCTGCAGCAGCGAGGTTTCCACCTTGCAACCCTGGCCGGTCTTCAGCCGCTCGATGTAGGCCGCGAGAATGCCGACGGCCGCGAGAATGCCGGCGTTGATGTCGGCGACCGAGTTGGCGGGCTTGACGATCTGCCCTTCAGGCGTGCCCGTGGCGCTGATCAGGCCTGAAAAGGCCTGCAGCACCAGGTCGAAGCCGCCTTGGTCGCTCAGCGGTCCATGGGGGCCGTAGCCGCTGATGGAGCAGTAGATCAGCTCGGGCTGGATGCGCCGCAGGTCGTCGTAGCCCAGGCCCAGCGCGTCGAGCTTGCCGCGACGGAAGTTCTCGGTCATGACGTCGCACCGCGCGACCAGGCGGCGGATCACCTCCTGGCCCTGTGGCAGGCGGATGTCCACGGCGACGGAGCGCTTGCCCCGATTGAGCATCAGGAAGCTGGGCGCCAGGCCGGGGTCGCCCGGCCGTGCATAGCCTCGGGAGTCGTCCCCGGCGGGGAATTTCTCGATCTTGATGACGTCGGCGCCCATGTCCGCCAGCATGAGCCCGCACACCGGGCCGGCCATGATCTGGGACAGTTCGAGAACGCGCATGCCCTTCAGGGGGCCTTGGGCTTTGGGAGTCATGTCGGTCAGGCGCCCTTGAACACGGGTGGGCGGTTTTCAGCGAAGGCCGCCAGGGCTTCCCGGAGATCGCTCGTGCCCAGGCTGTGCAGAAAGGCCTGGGTGGCGGTCGCCTCGTCGTACTCCTGCCGCCCGGTCTCGTTGAGCACCTTCTTCATGGACACCAGCGGAATGGGGGCCATGGCCAGCAGATCGCCGATCCAGCGCTGCAGCTCGGCGTCCAGTTCTTCGGGGGCCACCAAGGCGTCGAGGTAGCCGATCCGCAGCATCTCGGCGGCGTCGATCGTTCGCGAGGTGAGGAACAGCTTCTTCGCGCCGCCCAGCCCCAGCCGGGTGACCCAGCGGCGAATGCCCCGGCCGTAGTAGTGCAGTCCGAGGCGGGCCGCCGGCATGAACATGCGGATGCCTTGCGCGCCGAGGCGGAAGTCGCACGACAGGGCGAGGTCCGTGGACCCGCCATAGACCGGCGCATGCAGCCGGGCGATGGTGACCGCCCGCGCATTTTCGATGTCGTCGCAGAGTTGTTCGAACGGGTTTTCGCCGGCCTTTCCATTGGCGCTGGCGGCCGTGCCCAGCCGCGTCAGATCGAAGCCCGAGCTGAAGCTCTTGCCCTCGCTCTGGAACACGATGACGCGCACCGCGGGCATGCCGTTGAGCTCGCTCAGGTAGCGGGAAATCACGCCCACGTCATCGGGTTCGATGCGGTTGTGCGTGGCGGGCCGGCGCAGGTGGATGGTGGCGACCGCGCCATCCACGTTCAGCTCGGGCGGCTGAGAGGCGAGCGCGGTGGCGGCGGGGGCGGATTCAAGGTGGGTGGACATGAG
>NZ_JBYTAE010000161.1:0-3734 GCF_058787875.1 Hydrogenophaga sp. FW305-3-2-15-A-LB1
AAGAAGATCGGCGACGGCACCCCCGAAGAGGTCCGCCGCAACGAGGAGGTCATCAGCGCCTACCTCGGCACGAGTCACTGAACGAGAACGACACCATGGCATTTTTTCTTGAGACTCTCTTCGGCGGCCTGATGGTGGGCATGCTTTATTCCCTGGTCGCGCTGGGCTTCGTGCTGATCTTCAAGGCCTCGGGCGTCTTCAACTTCGCCCAGGGCGCCATGGTGCTCTTCGCCGCCCTGGCCATGGCCCGCTTCTCCGAGTGGATCCCCCTGTGGCTGGGCATCGAGAGCAAGTGGCTGGGCAATCTGTTGGCCTTGGCCACCGTCGTGCTGCTGATGGTGGTCGTGGCGCAACTCATCGAGATGGGCGTCTTGCGCCATCTCGTCAACCAGGACGGCATCACATTGCTGATGGCCACGCTCGGCATCAGCTACTTCCTGGATGGCCTGACCCAGCTGGTGTTCGGCAGCAGCACCTACAAGATCGATGTCGGCATGCCCAAGGATCCGATCATCGTGCTCGAGAGCACCTTCCAGGGCGGGCTGTTGCTGAGCCTGGAAGACCTGTATGCCGCCGCCATTGCCGCCATGCTGGTGGCCTTGCTCACCCTGTTCTTCCAGAAGACGGGCACCGGCCGGGCCCTGCGCGCCGTGGCCGACGACCATCAGGCCGCGCAGTCCATCGGCATCCCGCTCAACCGCATCTGGGTCATCGTCTGGTCGGTGGGCGGCCTCGTGGCGCTGGTGGCCGGGATCATCTGGGGCTCCAAGCTCGGTGTGCAGTACTCCATCTCGCTGGTGGCGCTCAAGGCCTTGCCGGTGGTGATCCTGGGCGGCCTCACCTCCGTGCCCGGCGCCATCGTGGGCGGTTTGATCATCGGTGTGGGCGAGAAGCTCTCGGAGATCTACATCGGCCCCATGGTGGGTGGCGGGATCGAGAACTGGTTCGCCTACGTGCTGGCGCTGCTCTTCCTGCTGGTCCGCCCCCAGGGCCTCTTCGGCGACAAGATCATCGATCGCGTCTGACCCCTTCCCCCGACACACGCACAAGGACACGCACCATGTTTTACCGGGAGAACGGTCAGTTCAAGACCTCCTACCGCGCCGATCAGCAGATCTTCACGGTGGCACAGGACCGGCTCGCCATCGGTCTGCTCGCCGTGCTCGCTTTTGTGGCCATCCCCCTGCTGGCCAGCGACTACGCCTTCCGCGCCGTGCTCATACCCTTCCTGATCCTCTCGCTCGCGGCCTTGGGCGTGAACATCCTGGTCGGTTACTGCGGCCAGATCTCGCTGGGCACGGGGGCCTTCATGGCGGTGGGGGCCTATGCGGCGTACAACCTCCAGGTCCGCATCGAAGGCCTGCCCCTGTTGCTCGCGCTGATCGGCGGTGGGCTGTGCGCCATGGCCCTGGGCATCGTGTTCGGCATCCCCAGCCTTCGCATCCGTGGCCTGTACCTGGCCGTGGCCACGCTGGCGGCCCAGTTCTTCGTGGACTGGTTCGTCAACCGCGCGGCCTGGGTCACCAACCACTCGACATCGGGACTGGTGAGCATCCGGTCCCTCGATTTTCTCGGCATGGCGCTGGACACGCCCGCCCGCAAGTACCTGCTCTGCCTCACGTTGCTGGTGGTGCTCGGCCTGATGGCCAAGAACCTGGTGCGCAGCGCCAAGGGCCGCGAGTGGATGGCGATCCGCGACATGGACGTGGCCGCCGCCGTCATCGGCATCCGGCCGGTGAGCGCCAAGCTCAGCGCGTTCGCGGTCAGCAGCTTCATCGTCGGTGTGGCCGGCGCGCTCTGGGGATTCGTCCATCTGGGGGCCTGGGAACCCGCGGCTTTCGGCATCGACAAGTCGTTCCAGCTGCTCTTCATGGTGATCATCGGCGGCCTGGGCTCCATCGTCGGCGCCCCCATGGGCGCGGCCTTCATCGTCCTGCTGCCGCTGGTCCTCAACCATGTGCCCCATTGGCTGGGATTGCCGATTTCCACCGGCACCGCCGCCTTCCTGGAACACATGATTTTTGGCGCGCTGATTGTCGTTTTCCTCATCGCCGAACCCCATGGGCTGGCCCGCCTGTGGTCGACCGCGCGCCAGAAGCTGCGGCTGTGGCCCTTTCCTCATTAACCGCGCAACGCCCTCGCCTTCTTCCGTTCCCCAACCCCTTGAACCTTTCAGGAGACCAGCCATGAAGACCCACACCCCTTCTTCGTTCGCCCGCGTCGCCGCCCTGGCGGCCATGAGTCTGACGTCCTTCTTGCCGCTCGCGGCAAGCGCACAGGCGTCCGAACAATTCATCCCATTGCTCGTCTACCGCACCGGCCAGTTCGCGCCGCTCGGCATCCCATGGGCCGACGGCAAGCAGGACTACCTCAAGCTGATCAACGCCCGCGATGGGGGTGTCAACGGCGTGAAACTCGTGTTCGAGGAGTGCGAAACCGCCTACGACGCGGCCAAAGGCGTGGAGTGCTACGACCGCCTGAAGGCCAAGGGCTCCGGCGCTTCCGGCTTCGACCCTCAGTCCACCGGCATCACCTTCGCCGTCACGGACAAGGCCCTCACCGACAAAGTCGCCATCCAGACCATGGGCTACGGGCTCTCGCAATCGGTGGACGGCACGGTGTTCGAGTGGAACTTCCCTCTGCTGGGCACCTACTGGACGGCCACCGACATCATCCTGCAGGACATCGCCCGCAAGGAAAAAGGCAACCTCAAAGGCAAGAAGATCGCCCTGGTCTACCACGACTCGCCCTATGGCAAGGAGCCGATCCCGCTGCTGCAGAAGCTGGCCGCCCAGGACGGCTTCGACCTCTCCCTCTTCCCCGTCACGCCGCCCGGCGTCGAACAGAAGTCCGCCTGGCTGCAGATCCGCCAGCAGCGTCCCGATTACGTTCTGTTCTGGAGCGCGGGGGTCATGACGCCGGCCGGCATCCGCGAGGCCCAGGCCAGCGGGTTCCCACGCGACAAGTTGTATGGCGTCTGGTGGGCCGGCTCCGACCACGATGTCAAGGACATCGGCGAAGGCGCCAAGGGCTACAACGCCGTCACCATCCACAACAGCGCGGCACGGGACAAGGTCCACGATGAGCTCAAGAAACTCGTCTACGACAAGGGCATGGGCACCGCGAAGGACGATGGTGAGGTGGGCGTCATGGCGCACACGCGCGGCATGATGATCGCGATGCTTCAGGTCGAGGCCATCCGCGCCGCCCAGGAGAAGTTCGGCAAGGGCAAGACCATGACACCCGAGCAGGTGCGCTGGGGCTTTGAAAACCTGGATCTCACCGAGGCCAGGCTCAAGACGCTCGGCTTCGGCGAGATCATGCGGCCCGTCAAGACCTCTTGCAGCAACCACATGGGCGCCGCCTGGGGACGCATCGCCCAATGGGATGGCGCCAAGTGGGCCGTGAAATCCGACTGGTACGAAGCTCGCAAGGCCAATCTGGACCCCTTGGTGAAGGAGCACGCCGCCAAGTACGCCAAGGACAAGAACATCACGCCCCGCAGTTGCAACTGAACACCGCTTCAGCGACCAAGACATGCGCCCTTCCGACTCCACCCGCGCCGGGCCTCAGGCCACCGCATCCGTCGATGCGGTGGTGCTCAACGTCAACGGCATCGAGGTCATCTACAACCACGTCATCCTGGTGCTCAAGGGGGTCTCGCTGCAGGTGCCCCAGGGCCAGATCGCGGCCATCCTGGGCGGCAACGGCGCGGGCAAGACCACCACGCTGCG
>NZ_JBYTAE010000162.1:0-3701 GCF_058787875.1 Hydrogenophaga sp. FW305-3-2-15-A-LB1
GGGGAAAGTAGGGGGGTGGGATGCGAAATTGTGACGCACCTGGACCGCCCTTACACCAGAACGGTCCAACCGTGCCCCGGCAAAGCCTTCGCGCCCTGGCGACAATAGGGGATGTTCTTCACCCGTTATCTCAAGATGGCCCTGATTCTGGGCCTGCTCTCCGCCATCGGCCCCTTCGCCATCGACATGTACCTGCCCGCGCTGCCCGACATCGGGAGCAGCCTGGGCGCCGAGGTCGGTGCCGTGCAGTTCAGCCTGACCGCGTTTTTCCTGTCCCTGGGCGTGGGACAGCTGCTCTACGGCCCGGTGTCCGACATGGTGGGCCGCAAGCCGCCGCTGTACTTCGGCCTGGGCCTGTTCACCCTGGCCAGCATCGGCTGCGCGCTGGCCACCGACATCCAGACCCTGGTGGCGCTGCGCTTCCTGCAGGGCCTGGGCGCGGCCGCCGGCATGGCGATCCCGCGCGCCGTGGTGCGCGACCTGCACACCGGCGCCGATGCCGCGCGCCTGATGTCGCTGCTGATGCTGGTGTTCAGCGTCTCGCCCATCCTGGCCCCGCTGGCGGGCAGCGGCGTGATCGCGCTGACCGGCTGGCGCGGCGTGTTCTGGGCCGTGGCCCTGGCTTCCGTGGCCGGGCTGGCCCTGGTCTACGGCACGCTGCAGGAGACCCGCACCGAAGCCGAGCGCGTGGAAAGCAGCCTGGGCAGCGCCCTGCGCGCCTACGCCTTGCTGCTGCGCGACTGGCACTACCTGGGCCTGGTGGGCATCGGCGCCACGGCCATGGCCGGGTTTTTCGTCTACCTGGCCGGCTCGCCCTTCGTGCTGATCAACCACTACGGCCTTACGCCCACGCAGTACAGCCTGGCGTTCTCGCTGAACGCCATCGCCTTCATCGGCGCCTCGCAGTTCACCGGCGTGCTCGGCCAGCGCTTCGGCCTGGTGCGGCTGGTGAAGGTGGCGGCCACCGCCTCGGGCCTGACCATGGCGCTGATGCTGGCCTACTACCTCGCGGGCGGCGACCAGCTCGTGGTGCTGATCATTCTGTATTTCATCGCCAGCGCCTTCATGGGCCTGGTCATTCCCACCACCTCGGTGCTCGCGCTGGAGAAACACGGCGCCATCGCCGGCACCGCCTCGGCGCTGCTGGGCACCCTGCAGATGCTGGGCGGCGCGGCCGCCATGGGCATCGTGAGCCTGTTCGCCACCGGCAAGCCCCTGCCCATGGTGGTGGGCATGGCCACGGGCGCGCTGATCGGCGTGGCGTTGACCTGGATCACGCTCTCGGGCGACCCCACGAGGCACCTGGCCGCCGAGGCGCGCGGGTGACGGCGCAGGACGGTCTGCCGTCTCCCCAGCGCGGCAAGGCCGTGCTGGTGATCGTGCTCGGCATCGCCATGTCGGTGATGGACGGCAGCATCGTCAACCTCGCGTTGCCCGGCATCGCGCGCCAGCTCCAGGCCGAGGCCTCGCAGGCGATCTGGGTGGTCAATGCCTACCAGATCGCTTCGCTGGTGATGCTGCTGCCCCTGGCCGCGCTGGGCGACCGGCTGGGCTACCGCCGCGTCTACCTGGTGGGCATGCTGCTGTTCGTGCTGTCCTCGGTGGCCGCCATGCTGGCGGATTCGCTGGCCATGCTCACCGCCGCGCGGGCGCTGCAGGGGCTGGGCGCGGCCGGCATCATGAGCGTGAACACCGCGCTCGTGCGCCTGGTCTACCCGAGTTCGCGCCTGGGGCGCGGCATCGCGCTCAATTCGATGGTGGTGGCCACCTCCACCATGGCCGGCCCGGCGGTGGCGGCGGCCATCCTGTCGGTGGCGTCGTGGCCCTGGCTGTTCGCGTTGAACCTGCCGCTGGGCCTGCTCACGCTGTGGATGGGGCGGCGCGCGCTGCCCTACAATCCCACGCGCGCCGAGGCCGCGCCCCAGTTCTCGCTGATCGACGTGGCGCTCAACGTGCTCATGTTCACGCTGGTCTTCGTCGGCGCCGATTACCTGGGTGTGCGCAGTGGCGCGGCGCACAGCGCCCCGGTGCTGGGCTGGGCCTTGCTGGCCGCCGGGGTGGCGGTGGGGGTGGTCTACCTGCGCCGCCAGCGGCGGCTGACGGCGCCCCTGTTCCCGCTGGATTTGCTGCGCATTCCCGTGTTCGCGCTGTCCATGGGCTCGTCGCTCGGGGCCTTCTGCGCACAGATGCTGGCCTTCCTCAGCCTGCCGTTCCTGCTGCTGGAAGTGCAGGGCCGCTCGCACATGGATGCGGGCCTGATCATGACGGCCTGGCCGCTGGCCACCGTGGTCGTGGCGCCGATCGCGGGCCGCCTGATCGGCCGTTACCCTGCCGGCTGGCTGGGCGGCATCGGCATGGTGGTGTTCGCCACCGGCCTGCTGCTGGTGGGCTTGCGGCCCGATCACGCCACCAGCTTCGAGATGGGCTGGCGCCTGGCCTTGTGCGGCGCGGGTTTCGCGCTGTTCCAGTCGCCCAACAACCACACCATCGTGACCACCGCGCCAGTGCACCGCAGCGGCGCGGCCAGCGGCATGCTGGGCACGGCGCGGCTCACGGGGCAGACGCTGGGCGCGGTGATCCTGGCGGCGATCTTCGCGATCTGGAACCAGCACGACGGCCGGGCCGAGACGATCGCGCTGTGCCTGGCGGCGGGCTGCGCGCTGCTGGCCGGGCTGAGCAGCTCACTTCGGGTGAGGGCCACCCGCTAGTCCTTCGGCCAGGGCCCGCACCGACAGCGGCGCGCAGCCCTCGGCCTTGTTGCTGATGGTGACAAAGACGTTCTGGCCGGCGCCCGCGATGCCCGCCATGGTGCGCACCAGCAGCTCGCGCGTGTCCTGGTCCACGTCGTGGATGCGGTCGTAGGGGCTGTACTCGCGCTGGGCGTCTTCGTAACCGTAGGCGCCGTGCAGCGGGTTGAGGTTCCAGCGGCAGACCATGGGGCCGGGCCAGAGCGCCCGCAGCAGGGGCAACTGGTCGCGCAGGCGCGGCATCTTGGCGTGCAGGCACAGGCACCAGGTGGCACCGGCCTCGCGCAGCACGGCGGCCAGCTCGTGCACGAAGGGTTCGTCCAGCCACTGCGGGTCGCGCACCTCCACGGCCAGCACGCCGTCGGGCGCGGTGGGCGCCAGCGGCGGCTGGGCCAGCAGGAGCTTGCGCAGGCGTTGCAGCACCAGCGGCAGGTTGTGCAGCAGGTGCCGGGGCAGGGGGCTGAGCTGGAACACCAGCGCGCCGACCTTGTGGCCCAGGCCCGCGAGCGCGGGCGCCACGAAGTCCTGCGTCGCCAGCGCCGGGTCGAGGAACGCCGGGTTGGGCTGCACGCCCCGGCCGTCCTCGCCGCGCACCAGCGCGTCGGTCACGTGGCTGGGCGCTTTCACCACGAAGCGGAAGTCGTCCGGCACCTGGGCGGCGTAGCGCGCGTACTGGTCCTGTGTGAGCGGGCGGTAGAAGCTGCGGTCCACGCTGACCGAGCGCATCAGCGGGTGCTGGCCGTAAGCGCGCAGGCCTTCTTTCGACAACAGGGCGTCGGGGTATTCGGTGTCCCACACCAGGCCGGCCCAACCGGGGTAGGTCCAGGACGAGCTGCCCAGCCGCACGCGCGCGGGCAGGGCGGCAGCCAGCGCCTGCAGCACCGGATCGGGCGGCGCGGGATTCACCCGGGCCAGGCTTTTGCGCGCGGCCGGGGCGGGTGAGGGCGCCGGGGG
>NZ_JBYTAE010000163.1:0-3482 GCF_058787875.1 Hydrogenophaga sp. FW305-3-2-15-A-LB1
CCGCGTGCGCCTGCAGGAAGAGCTGCTGCGCATCTGGCGTGCCGAGGGTGTGACCATGATCCTGGTGACGCACGACGCGGCCTTCGCCCGCCTGCTGGACGACCAGTCGCTCGCCGAGGCGGTGTTCACCCGGCCCATGCCGCCGCCCGGCACGTACCACCTTCGGGTGCGCCAGATCGACGCCGACGGCCTGCCCGGCGCGTGGAGCGAACCGCAGCGCCTGGACGTGCACGCGCGCGTCGTGACCTCGGACAACCGGCCGCTCCACAGCAGCGAAGGCCGGCCGGTGCTGCGCGGCCTTCGCTGACGTTCGCTTGGACACGCGGCCCACCGAATCCACCACCTCCCAGATGCAGGAGCCGCTGGCGCGCGCGCGCCGTCCGCGCACCCGCTGGCTCGAATGGGGCCTGCTGTCGGCGGCCCTGCTGGCCGGCGTGGTCGCCCTGGGTTGCTCGCGCAGCCTGGAACACATCGACCTGGCCCTCACCGACCAGCTCACGCGGCTGGGCCGGCAGGCGGTGTCGCCCGACATCGTGATCGTGGCGATCGACGACAAGAGCCTGAGCGAGATCGGCCTCTGGCCCTGGCGCCGCGCCTTCCATGCCGCGCTGCTCGACCGCATCACCCCCGCGGGGCCGCGCGCCGTGGGGCTGGACCTCATCCTGGTGGAACCCGGCCGCGACCACGCCGTGGACGATGCCCTGCTCGGCGAGGCCATCGCGCGCAATGGCAAGGTGGTGTTGCCCCTGTTGCTGATGGACCGGCACGGCACGGGTCAGCTGACCCGCACCGACCCGGCACCCGAGCTCGCCTCGGCGGCGGCCGCCATCGGCCACGTGCACCTGGAGATCGACAACGACGGCATCGTGCGCAGCACCTTCCTGCGCGAAGGCGACGGCACCCAGTGGTGGGATCAGTTCGCCGTGGCCTTGTTGCGCGTGGGTGGCTTCGCGCTGCCCGAGCCCCTGCCCGGCGAGCGGGCGCCGCCGCCCAAGAGCCCGGACGCCTGGCAGCGCGACCACTGGATGCAGATTCCTTTCGCCGGACCACCGGGCAGTTTCCCGCGCGTGTCCTACGTCGACGTGCTCCGGGGCCAGGTACCGCCCGAGCAGTTCGCGGGCAAGTACGTGCTCGTGGGTGCCGTGGCCGCCGGCATGGGCGACGCCTATGCCACGCCGCGTTCGGGCCAGTCCGAGTTGATGGACGGCGTGGAGATCGCGGCCAACGTGATGAACGCGCTGCTGCTCGACCAGCGGCTGGAACGCGCCAATGCCTGGCAGAACGCGCTGTTCAGCGTGGTGCCGGTGGGGCTCGCGCTGCTGGCGGTGCTGCTGCTGGCGCCCACCGCCTCGCTGCTGGCGAGCGCCGCGCTGCTGATCGCCACCGTCGTGGCCGCCGCGCTCGCGCCGTCCGTGGCCGGCCTGCAGTTCGCGCCTTCGGCCGCCCTGCTGGGCGTGTTGCTGGCCTATCCGCTGTGGGTGTGGCGGCGCCTGCGCGCGGCGCTCGGTTACCTGCTCGAGGAGTTCCGGCGCATGGAGACCCGCCGCGACCTGCCCACCATGCTGCCGGCGGCCCGTTCGGGCGATCTGCTGGACCGCCACATCAACGCGCTGCAAAACGCCTCCGAACAGTTGCGCAACCTGCACCGCTTCGTCAGCGAGACGCTCAACAGCCTGCCCGACGCCACGCTCATCGCCGACGCCTCCGGCCACGTGCTCGCGGGCAACCAGGCCGCCTACCAGTACTTCAGCCGGCAGAAGGTGGCGCGGCTGCGGGGCTACCCCCTTGGCGAGCTGCTGCGCGGCGTGCACCGCACCGGCACCCAGCAGCCGGTGTTCGACATGGAGCGCCTGCACCACGCCACCCAGCCCTGGGGGGCGGAGGCGCGCGACGCCGCCGGGCGCGATCTGCTGGTGCGCTTCGTGCCCTGCTTCAACACCGATGGGCAGACCACCAGCTGGATCACCAGCCTGGTCGACATCACCCCCATCCGCGAGGCCGAGCGCCAGCGCGACGTGGCCCTGCGCTTCATCTCGCACGACATGCGCTCGCCGCAGGCCTCCATCCTCGCGCTGCTGGAAGTGCAGCGCATGAACCCCCAGCAGCCCATGCGGCCCGAGACGCTGGGCCGCATCGAACGGCATGCGCGCCGCACCCTGGACCTGGCCGAGGAGTTCGTGCAACTGGCCCGGGCCGAATCCAGCACCTACCGCCTGGACACCGTGGACCTGGTGGACCTGCTCGACGAGGCCGTGGACGAGGTCTGGCCGCAGGCCCAGGCGCAGCGCGTGAACCTGCTGGTGGTGCGCCCCGATGCACCGGCCCTGTGCGAAGCCGACCGCGGCCTGCTCACCCGGGCCATCGCCAACCTGCTGGGCAACGCGGTGAAGTACGGCGGCGAAGGCACCGAGGTGCTGTGCGCCGTGCACGCGGCGACCGGGGGATGGCGGGTCTCCATCACCGACCAGGGCCCGGGCATGACGCCCGAGCAGCAGCAGCGGCTGTTCCAGCAGTTCGCCCGGCTCGATCCCGAGCACAGCGCCACGCGCGGCGTGGGCCTGGGGCTGGTGTTCGTGCGCACCGTGATCGAACGGCACGGCGCGCGCATCGAGGTCATCAGCCAGCCCGGCCATGGCACGACCTTCCATTTCACGCTCGCCGCCAGCACCCACCTGCCCTAGGAGGGTGCATTCCACGCTTTACACGGTCGCTCTGTTAAGCGACTGTTAAACCGTTTGTTTGCGAAACGGGTCGAGGCTACGCTGATGTCTCGTTCCCCGATTTCCCTTTGACGACATGAGCACCCACACGATAGACCGAACAGACCGCACCGTTTCCCTGGAGACGGGCGCCGCCTCGGTTGTGCAACGCGGTGCCCGAGAAACCGTGTTTCCCCCCGAGGCTGCGCTGCACGTTCTGACCCGTGACGAGTTCAGCAGCATGACCACCCCTCTCCCCGTCGACCCCCTCATCCACACCATGCGCATGCTCGGCCGCACGGTGCGCCTGCTGTTCAGCCGCCAGGAGCCTGAGCGAGCGCGTTCGCTGGCGATGGAACTGGCGCGCGCCACCTCGCCCTGCAAGGGGCTGGACGACCCCGTGCGCAGCTGGGAGGCCAACCTGCAGGTGGACCGGGGCCTGGGCCGGGCCCGGCGCCTGCAACGCCTGGTCAACAGCCCCGTCTGGCAAAGCGATCACGGCACGCCCGGCAGCGGCAAGACCCCGACCGAGAGCGCGGCCGACTACCTGTTCGCCTCGGTCATGAACCTGGTCCACCAGATGCCGCTGTGCGACGAGGCCCATGTGTTCCGCCTCTGGTACCTCGCCACGCGGGCGGCCACGCCGCCGGAGAACGCCCTGCGCCTGTTCGGCGACCTGCGCTACCTGCCGGCCCACCAACAGCTCGCCGCCGGCGCGCGCCTGCTCGAAACGCTGGGCAGCGACGCGCTGCACGCCACCCCCTCGCGGCCCCGGCTGCAGCC
>NZ_JBYTAE010000164.1:0-3481 GCF_058787875.1 Hydrogenophaga sp. FW305-3-2-15-A-LB1
GTAGATCTCGGTGCCGCCGTTGGCGGTGCGTTCGAAGCGGGTGCGGAAACGGTCGCGTTCGCCGGTGGAGTAGAGGTTCTCGAACACCTTGCCGATGGTCGAACGGATGAAGTCCTGCGGCAGCTTGGCGCGATTCTCGGCCCAATCGGTTTCCATGATGCCCAGGCCTTCCTGGTCGATGTCGAGCAGGAAACCGTTTTCCTGCCAGAAATCGCGCACCGGGCTCCAGAGCTTGTCGGCCGGGCGGCTCACCACGAGCCAGCGCTGGTTGCCTGCGCGCTCGATGCGCACGTCGCCCACGCTCACGGCGGCGGTGCTGGCGGCCGTGGCCTGCGCGGGTTGGGCGGTTTCATAGCCGCTGGCAGTGACCACCGAGCCGGGCACGTTGTAGCGCGAATCCCGGGTGAGCTGGCTCAGGTCGGGCGGCACGTCCAGGGTGCTG
Source organism: Hydrogenophaga sp. FW305-3-2-15-A-LB1 (assembly GCF_058787875.1). NCBI lineage: Bacteria > Pseudomonadati > Pseudomonadota > Betaproteobacteria > Burkholderiales > Comamonadaceae > Hydrogenophaga > Hydrogenophaga sp. FW305-3-2-15-A-LB1. The sequence continues at coordinate 443 of NZ_JBYTAE010000164.1, forward strand.
CCGCGCTTGGCGCTCTTGTAGTCGATCTTGTCTTCCTGCAGCATCGAGCAGCCCGAAACCACGAGGGCGGCGGCGGCCAGGAGGCCCAGGCGGGTCAGGATGCGCGGGGTCGAGGACAGGGTTCGGTTGGACATGAATGGGGCTCGGTAGGAACGAAAGGGGTCAGGAAATGAGGCCGGCCTGCTTCAGCGCGCCTTCGACCACGGGCGCCAGGGAGCGCGTCATGGGGGTCATCGGCAGGCGCATGGCCTCGTTGCACAGGCCCATGCGGGCCATGGCCCACTTGAGCGGGATCGGGTTGGCTTCCACGAACAGGTTCTTGTGCACCGGCATGAGCTGGAGCTGGATCGCCATGGCGCGCTTGACGTCGCCCGCGATCGCGGCCACGCACAGCTCGTGCATCAGGCGCGGGGCGATGTTGGCGGTGACGCTGATGTTGCCCTGGCCGCCACACAGCATGAGGGCCACGGCGGTCGGGTCGTCGCCCGAGTAGATCGAGAAACCTTTGGGCACGTCGCGGATCAGCCACTGCGCGCGCTCGATGTTGCCGGTGGCTTCCTTGATGCCGACGATGCCGGGCACCTGCGCCAGGCGCAGCACGGTGTCGTGCGCCATGTCGGCCACGGTGCGGCCGGGCACGTTGTAGAGCACGGTGGGCAGGTCGCCCACGGCTTCGGCGATCGCCTTGAAATGCTGGTACTGGCCCTCTTGCGTGGGCTTGTTGTAGTAGGGCACGACCTGCAGCTGGCAGTCGGCGCCCACGCTCTGGGCGAAGCGCGCGAGCTCGATGGCCTCGGCGGTGGAGTTGGCGCCGCAGCCGGCCATGATGGGCACGCGCTTGGCGCCGTGCGTCTTGGCCTGCTCGACCGAGACGCGGATGATCTCGCAGTGCTCCTCGACGTTGACCGTGGGCGATTCGCCCGTGGTGCCGACCACGCCGATGCAGTCCGTGCCCTCGGTGATGTGCCAGTCGATCAGTTTGCGCAGCGTGGGGTAGTCGACGCTGCCGTCTTCATGCATGGGCGTGACCAGGGCCACGATGCTGCCGGTGATGGGGTTCATAGGCTAAAGGCTCAAATGGAGGCGTCCACCCTGCATCGCCCCGGTGGGGCGGGCAGCGCGCGCGAATCTTGCATTCTACCCAGTGGCATCCAGCGGATACCTGGGGGGCGGCACGGGGGTCCCGGGCCGTTTTCGCACCGCCGCCAGGCGCTGGACAAAGCGCTCGGGGCGGTCGCAGAAACCATCTTCATAGGCCACCACGTGCAGACCCTGGCTGGCCTGCAAAAGTTCGCCCGGTTGCAGCAGAAAGTCGGGCCGCGAGGGCTTGCCCACGCTCTCGTTGCCGGCCGCGAAAGTCTCGTACAGCAGCAGGCCGCCTTCGGCCACGCTGTCCACGATGCGGGGCAGCAGGGGGCGCCAGAGGTAGTTGGTGACGATCACCGCGTCGAACCGCTCGCCGTCGAACGGCCAGGGCCCGTTCTCGATGTCGGCCAGCACGGCGCGGCCGAGGGGCTGCACGGCGGCGATGGCTTCGGGCGAGCGGTCCACGCCGGTGACGGGGTGGCCCCGCTGGGCGAACCAGCGCAGGTGGCGACCCTGGCCGCAGGCCACGTCGAGCACCGAACCGCCGGTGGGCACCAGGTGCGACCAGCGCCGCACCCACGCCGAAGGCGCCTCGGTGCCATGCATCAGAAGCAGCTCCAGATCTGGTCGGCCAGGTTCACCAGGAACTCGGGCCGGTGGTAGAGCGCGAACGTCGCCAGCAGGGCCGCGCCAGCCGCGGCCCAGGCCAGGGCGCGCACGGCCACAGGCTTCACGCCGCGGCTCCCACGCGCTGCGGGGCGCGCGCGATCGGGCCTTCGCGCACCGGCAGGTTCACCAGCCCGGCGAACACGCCCAGCGCGATCGCGAGGTACCAGACGATGTCGTAGCTGCCGGTCCTGTCGTACAGCACGCCGCCCAGCCACACGCCCAGGAAGCTGCCGATCTGGTGGCTGAAGAAGATGAAGCCGCCCAGCATGGACATGTGGGCCACGCCGAAGATCTGCGCCACCACCGCGTTGGTGGGTGGAATGGTGGAGAGCCAGAGCAGGCCCATGACGGCGGAGAACACGTAGACGCTCATGGGCGAGAGCGGCGCGATCAGGAACACGGCGATCACCGCGGCGCGCGCGAAGTAGATGAAGGCCAGGATGTGGCGCTTGGCCAGGCGCTGGCCCAGCGCGCCAGCGGCGTAGGTGCCGATCACGTTGAACAGGCCGATCAGCGCCAGCGCGTAGCTCGCCACCTGGGGCGACAGGCCGTGGTCCTTGAGGTAGCTGGGCATGTGCACGCCGATGAACACCACCTGGAAACCGCAGACGAAATAGCCGGCCATCAGCAGCTGGAAGCTGCGGTAGCGGAAGGCCTCGCGCAAGGCCTGGCCAATGGTCTGTTCGCGGTGCACCGGCGCGCCGCCCGCGAAGCCCGGCTCGCGCAGGCCCAGGGCCAGCGGCATCACCAGCAGCACGGCGCCCGCGAGGAACAGCAGGGCCTGTTGCCAGCCGAAGCTGCTGATCAGCCAGCCTTCCACCGGCACCATCAGGAACTGGCCAAACGACCCGGCCGCGGCGGCCACGCCCATGGCCCAGGAGCGCTTCTCGGCCGGAATCTGCCGGCCGATCACGCCGTAGATCACCGCGTACGTGGTGCCGGCCTGGGCCGCGCCGATCAGCACGCCGGTGGTGAGCGCGAAACCCAGAGACGAGGTGCTCAGCGCCATCCCGGCCAGACCCAGGGCATAGGCCACCGCACCGCCGATCAGCACGCGGAAGGCGCCGAAACGGTCGGCCGCCATGCCGGCGAAGATGCCGAAGATCCCCCAGGACAGGTTCTGGATCGCCAGGGCGAACGAGAACGTCTCGCGGGACCAGCCCTGCGCCTGGGTGATGGGCTGCAGCCACAGGCCGAAGCCGTGGCGGATGCCCATGGACAGGGTGACGATCAGGGCGCCGCAGGCCAGCACCTGCAGGGCAGAGAGGCGGGGCGGGGTCGGGA
>NZ_JBYTAE010000165.1:0-3452 GCF_058787875.1 Hydrogenophaga sp. FW305-3-2-15-A-LB1
CTCGCCGCCGTTTCCTGCAGGTTGCTCGCCGCCTGCTCCGTGCGCGCGCTCAGGTCCTGGTTGCCCGAGGCAATCTCGCCGCTGGCGATCTTCACACCATCGACGCCCTCGCGGATCTCGCTCACGATGCGCGCGAGCCCACTCTGCATGCGCTCGATGCCGGCCAGCACGCGCGCGATCTCGTCGCGCCCCAGGGCCTGCACCTGCGTGCTCAGGTCGCCGCCGGCCACGCGCTCGATCGCGCGCGCCGCCTCGTCCAGCGGGCGCGTGATGCTGCCGCTGACCACGTAACCCAGGCCGAGCGCGAGCACCAGCACCGCCAGCGCGGCCAGCACCGTGACCCACATGGCTTGCCGTTGCAGGCGGGCCAACGCATCGACCATGCCGTCCACGCGCACGCCGACCGCGTTGCTGATCTCGACGAAGGCCTCGTCGGCCGAGCGCACATCGGCCTTGGCCGGCTCCATGGCGCTGTTGGCGCGCCAGGGGTCGTTGATCTCGCCGCGCGTGATGCCCAGGTGGATGGCGTTGACCGCCTCGCGGTACTTCGCGAGGCCCGCGGTCATGCGGTCGAGCGCGGCCTGCTCCTGCGTGTGCAGGCCGGGCCGCAGCTGGGCCAGCTGCCCCAGACCCAGGTCCACCTGCTGTTGCCAGGCCGAGTGGTAGCGCTGCAGGGCCGTTTCGTCGGCCAGGTTGAGAAAGAGGTCCTTCTCATAGCGCCGCATGTTGCCCACGGCGGCGCGCACGTCGCCCAACGACCGCAGGGCGGACACCTCGACCTGCACGAGTTGCTGGCTCGCCGAGACGGCGCGGTCCAGACTGAAGAGCGCCGACAGCGCCACGGTGAGAATGCCCAGCGCGCACAAGGCCAGCAGCAGCGCGAGTTTGGCGCGCACGGAAATGTAGGAAAGCCAGTTCATGGGAGGTCTTTGAGAAGCGGGTGGCGCGAATGCCACCCTTGCTCCTGCTTCGACGCCCGACCGGGCTTCTTGAGCACCGTTACCGCATGCCACCCCGGTGCGGATGGGCTTTCATCAAGCGGTCATGTGCCGGCCGCCGAAACCCCCACGGCCCGCGCCAGCGCCGCGCGAGCGAGCAAGCGGGTGGAGTCCAGCGTGGGCAGGGGCGAGTTCGCGTCGCTCATGATCAGCGGGATCTCGGTGCACCCCAGCACCACGGCGTCGCAGCCCTCCTCGGTCTGCAGGCGCGCGAACACAGCCTGGAAGCGCGCCACGCTCTCCGGCTTGAACACCCCGCAGACCAGCTCGTCCATGATGATGCGGCCGATCTCCTCGCGCTCGGCCACGCTGGGCCGCACCGCCTGCACACCCACCGCGGCGAGCTTCTCGGGATAGACCTCGCTGTCCACCAGCCAGCGCGTGCCGGTGATGCCCAGGCGCCGGTGGCCGGCCTGCACCGCCGCTTGCGCCACCACCTCGGCGATGTGCAGCCAGGGCAGCGGCGAGCGCGGCTCGACATGGTGGAACGCCTGGTGGATGGTGTTGTCGGGGCAGATCAGGAAGTCCGCGCCGGCGGCCGCCAGCTTGTGGGCGGACGCCAGCATGAGATCGGCCACGCCGCGCAGATCGCCCCGGTTCAGACAGTCCACGTAGTCGGCGAGAGAGAGCGAATGCAGCGAGACCTCGGGGTGCGCGTGCGGCCCGAGCAAGGCCGCGCCTTCGACGCAGATGGTGCGATAACAGAGGGCCGCCCCTTCGGCGGAGCAGGCCACGATGCCAATGTGCTGGGTCTTGCGCATACCGCATTGTATAAACGATGACTTATGAACAAAAACCTCTGGCTGCTGGCCGGCGCGCAAGGGCTTTTTCTCACCAACAACGTGGTCTTCATGGCCATCAACGGTCTGGTGGGTCTCGCGCTCGCGCCCCTGGGCTGGATGGCCACGCTGCCGGTGATGGGCTATGTGCTGGGCGGCGCGCTGTCCACGCCCCTGGTGGCGCGCACCCAGAGCGCCTTCGGGCGGCAGGCCTCGTTCCAGATCGGCCTGCTGGTGGCCCTGGCCTCGGCCCTGCTGTGCGCCTGGGCGGTGATGGACCGGAACTTCTGGCTGCTGGTGGCCGCCACCGTGGTCGCGGGCTACTACAGCGCCAACGGCCAGCTCTACCGCTTCGCGGCGGCCGAGCTGAGCGCGCCCGCGTTCCGCGACAAGGCGGTCTCGCTGGTGCTGGCGGGCGGCCTGGTGGGCGCGGTGCTCGGGCCCAACCTGGCCGTGCGCACCAAGGACTGGCTGGGTGCGCCGTTCGCCGGTGCGTATGTGGCGCTGGCCCTGGTGGCCCTGCTCGCCATGGCGCTCATGGCCTTTCTGCGCTTCCCGCCCACGCCGGCCCCGGTCGCCGACGCCGACCGGGGCCGCCCGCTCTCGGTGATCGTGCGCCAGCCGGTGTTCATCGTCGCCACCGCTGGCGCGGCGCTGGGTTTCGGCGTGATGAACCTGCTGATGGCCGCCACGCCGCTGGCCATGCAGGTCTGCGGCTTTGCGTTCGATGACGCGGCCCTGGTGCTCGAATGGCACGTGATCGGCATGTTCGCGCCGGGTTTCTTCACCGGCCATCTGATCGCGCGCTTTGGCGTGCTCACCATCATGGGCGTGGGCGTGGTGCTCAACATCGCGTGCATCCTGGTGGCGCTCTCGGGCGTGGACCTGCAGCAGTTCCTGATCGCGCTGTTCCTGCTCGGTGTGGGCTGGAACTTCCTCTTCACGGGCAGCACGACGCTGTCGCTGCAGGCCTACCGACCCGAGGAGAAGAACCGCGCGCAGGCAGCGATCAACTTCTGCGTGTTCGCCACCATGGCGCTGACCTCGTTCGCCTCCGGGGCGCTGGTCACCACCCAGGGCTGGCAATGGCTCAACATCGGCTCGCTGGTACCGGTGGGTCTCACCGGACTGGCCCTGGTCTGGCTTGCCTGGGTGCGCCGGCAGGCCCACAATCCCGCCTGACCGCGCGCCCATTCCGGGCGCCCATCACAGGGAACAATGCCATGGGACTTCTGGATTCATTGATCGGTGCCGCCGCCGAGGCCGCTTCGGGCTCGCTGCAGGGACAACAACGGGGCCCCTCCGCCTCCGCCAACGGCCTGCCGGGTGGGATGGACCCGCAGATGCTCATCGCCCTGGTCGGCTCGCTGCTCGCGAGCTCGGGCGGCTTGCAAGGCCTGCTGGCCAAGCTGCAAGCGGGCGGCCTCGGTGACGCGGTGCAATCCTGGATCGGCACCGGCGCGAACCAGCCGGTGTCGGGCGACCAGCTCGGCAGCGCGCTCGGCCCCGACCTGATGGGCATGATCGCCTCGCAACTCGGCGGCAGCCCCGCGCAGGCTTCGGGCACCTTGGCCGACCTGCTGCCCGGCCTGATCGACCAGCTCAGCCCCAGGGGGCAGTTGCCGGCCGACAACGACCTGGGGGGTCTCGGTGGGCTGGGCGCCCTGCTCGGGGG
>NZ_JBYTAE010000166.1:0-3442 GCF_058787875.1 Hydrogenophaga sp. FW305-3-2-15-A-LB1
TCGGGCGTCTTCAACTTCGCCCAGGGCGCCATGGTGCTCTTCGCCGCCCTGGCCATGGCCCGCTTCTCCGAGTGGATTCCCCTGTGGACCGGCGTCGAGAACAAGTGGGTGGCCAACGCCGCGGCCTTCGTGGCGGCGGGCGCGCTGATGTTCGCCATGGCCTGGCTGATCGAGCGGCTGGTGCTGCGCCACCTGGTGAACCAGGAGGCCGCCACGCTGCTGATGGCCACGCTGGGCATCACCTACTTCATCGACGGCCTGGGCCAGAGCCTGTTCGGCAGCAACATCTACAAGATCGACATCGGCATGCCCAAGGACCCGGTGTTCGTGCTGGACTCGGTGTTCCAGGGCGGCCTGCTGCTCAACCAGGAAGACGTCATCGCCGCGGCCATCGCCGCCGCGATGGTGATCGCGCTCAGCCTGTTCTTCCAGAAGACGGCCACCGGCCGGGCCCTGCGCGCCGTGGCCGACGACCACCAGGCCGCGCAGTCCATCGGCATCCCGCTCAACCGCATCTGGGTCATCGTCTGGTGCGTGGCCGGCCTCGTGGCACTGGTGGCCGGGATGATCTGGGGCTCCAAGCTGGGCGTGCAGTTCTCGCTCACCACCATCGCGCTGCGCGCGCTGCCGGTGGTGATCCTGGGCGGCCTCACCTCGGTGCCCGGCGCCATCATCGGCGGGCTGATCATCGGCGTGGGCGAGAAGCTCTCCGAGGTCTACCTCGGGCCGTTCGTGGGCGGCGGCATCGAGATCTGGTTCGCCTATGTGCTGGCGCTGGTGTTCCTGCTGTTCCGGCCCCAGGGGCTGTTCGGCGAAAAGATCATCGATCGCGTGTAACGCACAAGAACAAAGAAAAGAAAGCCCGCCATGTTCTATCGTGAAAACGGTCAATTCAAGACCACCTACCGCGCCGACCAGCAGATCTTCCCGATCGCGCAGGACCGCTGGTTCATCCTGGCCCTGATCGCGCTGGCCTTCGTCGCCGTGCCCATGCTCGCCAGCGACTATCTGATGCGCGCCATCCTGATCCCCTTCCTGATCTTCTCGCTCGCCGCCGTGGGCGTGAACATCCTGGTGGGCTACTGCGGCCAGATCTCGCTGGGCTCGGGTGCCTTCATGGCCGTGGGGGCCTACGGCGCCTACAACTTCTTTGTGCGCGTGCCGGGCATGCCGCTGGTCCCGGCACTGATCCTGGGTGGGCTGTGCGCCACGCTGTTCGGCATCCTGTTCGGCCTGCCCAGCCTGCGCGTGCGCGGTCTGTACCTCGCGGTGGCCACGCTGGCCGCGCAGTTCTTCGCCGACTGGATGTTCCTGCGCATCAAGTGGTTCACGCTGGACACGCCCTCGGGCTCGGTGGCGGTGTCCAACCTGCAGGTCTTCGGCCTGCCGCTGGAGAGCGCCGCGAGCAAGTACCTGTTCTGCCTGGCGGTGCTGGCGGTCATCGCGCTGCTGGCCAAGAACCTGGTGCGCAGCGCCATCGGCCGCGAGTGGATGGCGATCCGCGACATGGACGTGGCCGCCGCGGTGATCGGCATCCGCCCGATGTACGCCAAGCTCAGCGCCTTCGCGGTGAGCAGCTTCATCATCGGCGTGGCCGGCGCGCTCTGGGCCTTCGTCTACCTCGGCGCGTGGGAGCCCTCGGCGTTCTCCGTGGACTACTCCTTCCGCCTGCTGTTCATGGTGATCATCGGCGGCCTGGGTTCCATCATGGGCAGCTTCTTCGGCGCGGCCTTCATCGTGGTGCTGCCCATCGCCCTGAGCCAGTTCCTGCCCTTCGTGGCCGGCCTGTTCGGCTTCTCCATTTCCACCACCGCGGTCTCGCACGCCGAGCTGATGATCTTTGGTGGGTTGATCGTGTGGTTCCTGATCGTCGAGCCCCATGGGCTGGCGCGGCTGTGGTCCATCGGCAAACAGAAGCTGCGCCTGTGGCCCTTCCCGCACTGAGCGGCAGGTTGCTGGCAAGTACCGATGTTTTTCGTGGTGTTTGAGCGTTTACTGAGTGTGTGTTTCAACCTTTCATGACATGGAGACAACTATGAAACTTCGCAAGATCGTTGTGGCCGCCACGGTGGCGCTCGCGGGCGCCGCGTCGCTGGTGTCGACCGCCGCACTGGCCCAGGCCAAGGAGCAGTACCTGCCCGTGCTGTCGTACCGCACCGGCGCCTACGCGCCCAACGGCACGCCCACCGCCAACGGCATCGTCGACTACTACAAGCTGGTCAACGCGCGCGGCGGCATCAACGGCGTCAAGCTGCTGGTGGAAGAGTGCGAAACCATGTACGACACGGCGCGCAGCGTGGAATGTTATGAACGCCTCAAGGGCAAGAACGGCGGCGCCGCGCTGATCCACCCCTGGGCCACTGGCGCGACCTTCGCGCTGACGGAAAAAGCCTCGGTCGACAAGATCCCGCTGATCACCACCGGCTATGGCCGCAGCGAGAGCGCCGACGGCACCATCTTCAAGTGGAACTTCCCGCTGCTGGGCACCTACTGGGTGGCGGCCGACGTGATCGTCCAGGCCATCGCACAGAAGGAAGGCGGCCTCGACAAGCTCAAGGGCAAGAAGATCGCCCTCGTCTACCACGACTCGCCGTTCGGCAAGGAACCGATCCCGCTGCTGCAGGAGCGCAGCAAGATGCACGGCTTCGAGCTGCAGCTGCTGCCCGTGGCCGCGCCCGGCGTGGAACAGAAAGCCACCTGGCTGCAGATCCGCCAGTCGCGCCCCGACTACACCCTGCTCTGGGGCTGGGGCGTGATGAACTCCACCGCCCTGAAGGAAGCCCAGGCCACCGGCTACCCGCGCGAGAAGATGTACGGCGTGTGGTGGTCCAGTGCCGAGCCCGACGTGAAGGACGTGGGCCAGGGCGCCAAGGGCTACAACGGCGTCACGCTGCAGCACGGCACCGACAAGAACGCCCCCATCATCAAGGAGATCCTGGCCAAGCTGCACGACAAGGGCCAGGGCACCGGCCCGCGCGACGAGGTCGGTGAAACCCTGTACCTGCGTGGCGTGGTCAGCGCCGCCGTGGGCATCGAAGGCATCCGCGCCGCGCAGGAGCGCTTCGGCAAGGGCAAGGTCATGACGGGCGAGCAGGTGCGCTGGGGCCTGGAAAACCTGAACCTGACGCAGGCCAAGCTGGACGCGCTGGGCTTCAAGGGCGTGCTGCGCGGCCCCATCAGCACCTCGTGCGCCGACCACGTGGGCGCGGGCGCTGCGCGCATCCACACCTGGGACGGCACCAAGTGGACCTTCACCTCCGACTGGATCGAGGCCGATCAGCAGATCATCAAGCCCATGGTGAAGACCACGGCCGCGAAGTACGCGGCCGAGAAAAAACTGACGGCCCGCACCCCGGCCGACTGCCAGAGTTAAGCACCGCCGCCGCGCTGCGCGCGCGGCGGTTCTCTCGCGGCTGGTTTTTCCAGCCGCCATCTGCCAGGG
>NZ_JBYTAE010000167.1:0-3330 GCF_058787875.1 Hydrogenophaga sp. FW305-3-2-15-A-LB1
GGGATGGGCTAATGGGCATGGGGCAGTTCGATGCGGAAGTGGGCACCCTGGCGCTGGGGCAGCAGGGTGATGCGGCCCCCGTGGGCCAGAATGTACTCGTGCACGATGGACAGGCCGATGCCGGTGCCGCGCACGGCGCCGCTCGGTTGCCGTTCGCCACGGTAGAAGGGTTCGAAGATGCGGTCGCGGTCGGCCTCGGCCACGCCCGGGCCCTGGTCCACGATGTCGATGCAGGCGCGGCCCGGCAGGTCCAGCAGCACCAGGCGGATGTGGCCACCGGGCGGCGAGAAACGGATCGCGTTGGACAGCAGGTTGCCCACCGCCGAGGCGATCTTCTCGCGGTCCAGTGGCATCGTGGTCGGCACGCCCTCGACGCGCACGTTCAGCGACTGGGCCTGCCACTGCAGGCGCTGGGTGTCCACCTGGTCCTCGAGCAGTGCCAGCAGGTCGGTGCGCTCGCGCTTGAGCTGGCGGGCTTCGAAGGCCGCCGCGTTGAAGCGCAGCAGCGCCTCGATCTGGTGCTGCAGCAGCTGCGTGTTGTGCTGCAGGATGTTCACCACCTCGGCCTGGCTGGGGTTGAGCGCGCCGGCCACGCCGTCGCCCAGCACCGCCACGCCTTCGTGCAGCGAGGCCAGCGGCGTCTTGAGTTCGTGCGAGATGTGGCGCAGGAAACGCGCCTTGTCGGCATCGAGCTCGGTCAGCCGCAGGCGCAGCCATTCGAGCTGCTGGCTCACGCGGCGCACGTCGGACGGTCCGCGAATGTCGATCGGCACGTCGAGCCGGTTTTCGCCCAGGCCCTGGATGGCCTTCTCCAGCCGCTTGAACGGCCGCGCGAGCCAGATGCCGAAGCCCAGCGCCAGGATGGCCGCGATGCCGATGGAGCCCACCACCTGCTGCGTGAGTTCCTGTCGGCTGGTCTCGAAGCGGGCCTGCAGGGCCTCGTTGCGGCCGGTGATGATGGACTGCACCTTCTGCGCGATGGACGCGCTGTGGCCGTCGATCTCGCGAAAGGCCTGCGCCACCTCGCGCTCGCGGTCCAGCGCGGTTTCGGGCGGGCCGTCCAGCAGCACGGTGATCGCGTCCAGCCGGTCGCGCCAGTTGGTGGCGAAGTCGGGCGGCAGTTCGTTGTCCTCGAGCCGGCGCAGGATGTCGCGCGCGTTGCCGGCGGCTTCGTCGAAGCGCTGGCGCAGCTGCCGGTCGCGCAGCACCAGCGACTGGCGCGCCGCGCGCTCCATGGTCAGGCTGCGCTCGGAGAGCGACTGCGCGGCGGTCGACAGCGCGATCGCCTGCGCCGCGCTCTCGCGGCTCTGCGCCATCAGGGTCTCGAGCGAGAACAGCGCGCGCACCGCCGCCACGCCGAGCAGCGCCCCGATCAGCAGGAAGGCGACCAGCAGCAGCTGCTGGAAGGAGAAGCGCAGCGGTTTCACCGAGGGGTGCTCAATCCAGAAACACCGCGGAACCGGCTTTGCCGGGCGGCAGGTGTTGCCCCATCGAGGGGGTCGCGCGCAGCGCTGCGGGGGTGATTTCCAGACTGCCGCGCAGCGAATGCGGGCGCGCCTCGGTGATGCGCACGTCGAGCATCTGGCCGAGCAGGCGCTCGGCCCGCGGGCCGCCGTCGAAGTTGACGATGCGGTTGCACTCGGTGCGGCCCATCAGCTCGAGCTCGCCGTTCTTGCCGGGGCGGCGCGAGCGGCCCTCCACCAGGATGCGCTGCACCGTGCCTTCGCGGCTGGCGCTGATGCGGCGCACGTTTTCCTCGATGACGGCCTGCAGGTGCTGCAGCCGCTTGAGCTTGACCTCGTGCGGCGTGTCGTCGGTGAGGTTGGCCGCCGGCGTGCCGGGGCGCGGGCTGAAGATGAAGCTGAAGCTGGTGTCGAAGCCCACGTCGGTGATGAGCTTCATCATCTTCTGGAAGTCGTCCTCGGTCTCGCCAGGGAAGCCGACGATGAAGTCGCTGCTCATGGCCAGCTCGGGCCGGATCGCGCGCAGCTTGCGGACGGTGCTCTTGTATTCCATGGCGGTGTAGCCGCGCTTCATCGCCATCAGGATGCGGTCGCTGCCGTGCTGCACCGGCAGGTGCAGGTGGTTCACCAGCTGCGGGATCTTGCCGTAGGCCTCGATCAGGCGCGGCGTGAACTCGTTGGGGTGGCTGGTGGTGTAGCGGATGCGCTCGATGCCAGGGATCTCGGCCACGTACTCCAGCAGCAGGGCGAAGTCGGCGATCTCGCTGGTCTCGCCCATCGCGCCGCGGTAGGCGTTCACGTTCTGGCCCAGCAGCGTCACTTCCTTCACGCCCTGGTCGGCCAGGCCCGCGACCTCCACCAGCACGTCGTCGAACGGGCGGCTGACCTCTTCGCCGCGCGTGTAGGGCACGACACAGTAGCTGCAGTACTTGGAGCAGCCTTCCATGATGGACACGAAGGCCGAGGCGCCCTCGACCTTGGCCGGCGGCAGGTGGTCGAACTTCTCGATCTCGGGGAAGCTGATGTCCACCTGCGGCAGCGCCTGGCGCGCGCGCTGGTTGAGCAGCTCGGGCAGGCGGTGCAGGGTCTGCGGGCCGAACACCACGTCCACATAGGGCGCGCGCTTGATGATCTCGGCGCCTTCCTGGCTGGCCACGCAGCCGCCCACGCCGATCAGCACGCCCTTTTCCTTGAGGTGCTTGACGCGGCCGAGGTCGCTGAACACCTTCTCCTGCGCCTTCTCGCGCACCGAGCAGGTGTTGAAGAGGATCAGGTCGGCCTCTTCCACGTCCTGCGTGGGCTCGTAGCCTTGCGCGGCGCCCAGCACGTCGGCCATCTTGTCCGAGTCGTACTCGTTCATCTGGCAGCCGAAGGTTTTGATAAAGACTTTTTTGCTCATGGGGAATTCCGTTCGGGAAAGGGCGTCGCGCCGCGGGCGCGCGCCATGGGCGGGGCCGCGGCCATGGTGACCGCGGCAGGCGCCGGGGGACTCAGTTCGTGGTGCGGGCCGGCGCGCCGGCGGGCAGGGTCTGTTGCGACTCGAAGACGAAGTTGCGCTGCGTGCCGTAGCCCGGGCGCTTGACCTTCGCTTCGGCCTCGGTCAGCAGCCACACCTGGTGGACCTGACCGCGCTGGTCGAGGGTGTAGTTCACCACCAGTTCCTGGTTGACCAGGGTGGAGGACATCACCAGCTTGTTGGTGCTGTCGAGGATGCGCGCGCCCGGTGCGAAGCGCGTGGCGCGGTCGTCCATGGCCACCAGTGGCGGTTGCACCACCACCATGGTGCCGCGCAGCGCCTTGGCCGGGAACTCGCGTTGCACGGCCTGCGCGTGGGCGGCGCTGGCGGGAATCAGGGGGAGGGTGGCGG
>NZ_JBYTAE010000168.1:0-3071 GCF_058787875.1 Hydrogenophaga sp. FW305-3-2-15-A-LB1
CGCCACCACCGCCTTCTTCACCGCCGCCACCGCCCATGCCTTCGCGGCCGCCGAGCAGCTGCAGTTCGGTGGCGATGATGTCCACCGTGTTCTTCTCCACGCCGGACTGGTCGGTGTACTTGCCGTACTTGAGGCGGCCTTCGACGTAGATCGGGCGGCCTTTCTTCACGTACTCGCCGGCGATTTCGGCCAGGCGGTCGTAGAAGGTGACGCGGTGCCACTGGGTGTCTTCGATCATCTCGCCGCTGTTCTTGTCCTTGCGGCGGCTGGAGGTCGCCACGCTGACGTTGGCCACGGCCTGGCCGGATGGCAGGTAGCGGATTTCGGGATCGCGGCCGCAGTTGCCGACGAGGATGACTTTGTTGACGGATGCCATGGTGGTGATGTCCTGAAGAGAGGGCGGGCCCGGGCGCGGCCGGGACGCGGCCTGACATTGTGCCGCAAGTGCCGGCGCGCCGGCCCGTATCGGTCGATACACTGGCCCCCCATGAAAGGCGAACCGGACTTCCTGCAGAACCTGCGCGACGAAATGGGCGGGGGGCGTCAATGGCTGGACCGCGCAGTGGTGATCGTCTATGCCGTGCTGGCGGGCCTCGCGGTGGTGGCGTTCACCTTGCTGGCCGAGGCGGCCTTTGCCTTGTACAGCGGCTTGCGCAGCGGCTGGTGGTGGGCGCCGCTGGTGTGGACGCCCGCGCTCACGGCGCTGGTGGTCTGGGCCATCCGCCGCTGGGCCCCCGGGGCGGCCGGCTCCGGTGTGCCGCAGGTGCTGACCGCGCTGGACCCGGCCACGCCCTTGCGCGAGCGCTCGCGCTTCGTCTCGCTGCGGCTGAGCCTGGTCAAGATGGTGGCGGTGTCTGGCGGTGTGCTGGCCGGGCTGTCGATCGGCCGTCAGGGCCCGTCGGTGCAGGTCGCCGCCGGGGTCATGCTGCACGCGCGCCGCTGGCTGTCGCCGAATTCGGGCATCACCCACCGCGAACTGCTGGTGGCTGGCGGCGCGGCCGGCATCGCCGCGGCCTTCAACACGCCGCTGGGCGGCATCGTGTTCGCCATCGAAGAGCTGTCCCGGCGCCTGCAGGACCGCAACAGCGGCCTGATGCTGGCGGCCATCGTGATCGCCGGCCTGGTGGCGGTCTCGGCGTTCGGCAACCTGTCGTACTTCGGGCGGGTGCGGGCCGAGGCCCTGTCGTGGAGCCTGTTCCTGCCTGGCGCGCTGGTGGCCGTGGGCTGCGGGCTGCTGGGCGGGTTGATGTCGCGCCTGATGCTGGCCTCGTTCATCGGCCTGCCCGACCGCTTCTGCGCCTACCGGCGCAAGCGCCCGGTCACGTTCGCGGCGATCTGCGGCTTCGCGGTGGCGGTGATCGCCGTGATCAGCGACGGCACGGCCGTGGGCGGGGGCCACGAACACACCAAGGTGATGCTGGAACAGGTCGGCACACCGGGCGCGTCGCACCAGCCGCTGGTGTTCACGGGCCTGAAGTTCGTGGCCTCGTGGCTGTCGTCGTGGGCGGGTGTGCCCGGCGGGCTGTTCGGGCCCAGCCTGTCGATCGGCGCCGGTGTGGGCGCGGACGTGGCCTGGCTGCTCGATTCTCCGCACGGCGCGGCCCTGATCGCGCTGGGCATGTGCGGTTTCCTGGCGGCCGTGACGCAGACCCCGATCACCGCCATGATCATCGTGATGGAGATGACCGATGGCCACAGCATGGTGCTCAGCCTGATGGCTTGCGCGCTGCTGGCCAGCCTGATCTCGCGCATGATCAGCCGGCCGCTCTACAGCACCATGTCGCAGCTGATGATGCGCTCGATGCGCGATGGTGTGGCGGCTGCGCCGCCGCCGCCCGGCGAGGGTTCAGCGCCGGGCCGCTGAGGGCGGCGGCGCCTGCATCGGCCAGGCCACCACCAGCCACACCAGCATGGTCACGGCACAGACCGCGAACAGGCCTGGCGCGCCGTGCGCGCGCGCCAGCCAGCCGCCCACCGCGCCGCCGACGAAGAAGCCGACGGACTGCAGGGTGTTGTAGACGCCCAGCGCCGCCCCCCGGGCGTGCGCGGGCGCCAGTTTGGACACCAGGCTGGGCTGGCTGGCTTCCAGCGTGTTGAAGCCGATGAAGAACACGAACAGCAGCCCGCCCAGGGTCCACAGGCCGGGTGAGGCGTCGGCCAGGGCCCACAACGCGAGCTGCACCGCGCCGATCAGGGCGATGGCGATCAGGAAGGCCGCGCGCAGCCGGCCCCGGCGCTCCATGGGAAAGAGCACGCCGCCCATCACCAGCAGGGACGCCACCACGGCGGGCAGGTAGACCTGGGCATGGTCCGCCTTGGGCAGGCCGGCGGCCACCAGCAGGGCCGGCACCGCCATCCACATCGCCAGCTGCACCGCGTGCAGCACGAACACGCCCAGGTTCAGGCGCAGCAGGCCCCGGTGGCGCAGCACCTCGGCCAGGCCGGCGCGCAACTGCTGCAGGTCGGAGGGCCGGTGTTCGCGCGGTTCGGGCGGTGCCACCCAGATCACCACGGCGATGGCCAGCAGCGCCAGCGCGCCGGTGAGGGCAAAGATGCCCGAGAGGCCGACCCAGGCCGCCAGCGCGGGCGCCAGCACCAGGGAGAGCGCGAACATCAGCGCGATGCTGGCCCCCACCATGGCCATGGCCTTGGTGCGCACGCTGTCGCGCGTGACGTCGGCCAGGAAGGCCGTCACGGCGGCGGAGATGGCGCCCGCGCCCTGCACCGCGCGGCCGATGGCCAGCCAGGTGAGGTCGGGCGCCCAGGCGGCGATGCCGCTGCCCAGGGCAAACAGCAGCAGGCCGGCCACGATCACGGGTTTGCGGCCGAAGCGGTCGGACGCCAGGCCCAGGGGAATCTGCAGAAAGGCCTGCGTCAGCCCGTACAGGCCCATGGCGAAGCCCACCCGGGCCGCGTCCTCGCCGCCGGGCAGGCGCGCGGCTTCCAGCGCGAACACCGGCAGCACGATGAACAGGCCCAACATGCGCAGCGCGAACACCAGGGCCAGGGAGGCGCTGGCGCGGCGCTCGGCGGGGGTCATGCGGGCGGCGTCGGGCGGCGTGGTGGCCGCG
>NZ_JBYTAE010000169.1:0-2858 GCF_058787875.1 Hydrogenophaga sp. FW305-3-2-15-A-LB1
TCCAGCCCCCCCTCTTTGTCCGCCCCCGCGCCGGACCTGCCCTGCGACCTGCTCGGCGGCCTCAGCCCGGCGCAGTTCATGCGCCGGCACTGGCAGAAAAAGCCGCTGCTGATCCGCAACGCCATCCCGGGTTTCACGCCCTTGTTGAGCCGGCAGCAGCTGTTCGACATGGCCGCCGATGAAGCGGTCGAGTCGCGCCTGATCGTGCGCAAGCCCCAGGGCTGGACGCTCAGGCAAGGCCCCTTGACCCGCCCACAGCTGCCGCCGCTGCGCCAACCGGGCTGGACCTTGCTGGTGCAGGGTGTCGACCAGCACCTGGACGCCGCGCACGAGTTGCTCCAGCGCTTCCGTTTCGTGCCCGACGCGCGCCTGGACGATCTGATGATTTCCTGGGCCAGCGACGCCGGCGGCGTGGGCCCGCACTTCGACAGCTACGACGTGTTCCTGCTGCAGGCCACCGGTCAGCGGCGCTGGCGCATCGGCCGGCAGAAGGACCTGTCGCTGCAGCCCGACGTGCCGCTCAAGATCCTCAGCCATTTCGAGCCCGAGGAAGAGCATGTGCTCAACCCGGGCGACATGCTGTACCTGCCGCCGCGCTGGGCGCACGACGGGGATGCGGTGGGCGGGGACTGCAGCACCTACTCCATCGGTTTTCGCGCGCCGCAGCGCGGCGGCCTGGCGGGTGAACTGCTGCAGCGCATGGCCGACGAGCTCGACGACAACACCCTCTTTCGTGACCCGGGGCAAGCCGCCACCGCGACCCCGGCGGCCATGCCTGCCGCGCTCGAAGCCTTCGCGGTGGACGCCTTGCAGCGCCTGCTGGCGGAACGCGAGTCGCTGGCCTGCGCGCTGGGCGAGGTCATGACCGAGCCCAAGCCGCGCATCTGGTTCGACGAACCCGAGGGTGACTGGGCGCCGGGCGCCTTGCGGCTGGACCGGCGCACGCGCATGATGTACGACGAACGCCACATCTTCATCAACGGCGAGAGCTTTCGTGCCGGTGGTGCCGATGCCCGCCTCATGCGCGCGCTGGCCGACCAGCGCGCGCTGGACCAGCGGCAGGTGGTCCGCGCGAGCGAAGGTGCACAAGCCCTGCTGCAGGACTGGTTCGACGCTGGGTGGCTGCACCGCATCGAACCCGCTTGAGGCGCTGTGGGCGCCTCGTCAGGAGACCCGCATGACCGATCCCCTGGATGCTTCGATCGCCGCGCTGCCCGAAGGCCGGCTCTCCGGCCGCGTGGCCTTTATCGACCTGATCCGGCAGGCCTTCGCCACGGCGGCGCAAGAGGGCTGGCCGCGCATGGTCCTGTGCGACGCGGACTTCGCCGACTGGCCGCTGGGCGAACGCGATGTGGTGGCTTCGCTCAATGCGTGGTCGCAGCGCGGCCGTTCGCTGCATCTGCTGGCGCGCGACTACAGCGTGTTGCGGCAGATGCACCCGCGTTTCGTGCAGTGGCGCAGCACCTGGGGGCACCTGGTGGAGGCGCAGGCCTGTGCCAGTGCCTCGGTGGGCGAACTGCCCAGCGTGTTGTGGTCACCGGCCTGGACGCTGCAGCGGCTGGACCCCCTGCGATGCACCATGGTGGTGAGCCGCAGCGCGGAGCGCCGCGTGGCCCTGCAGGAGCAGCTGCAGGAGTGGGCGCTCAAGAGCACGCCCGCTTTCCCGGCGTCCACACTGGGGCTGTGAGCAAAGGTAAAAACAACCCCTCTCGCTTCTTGCACCAGGACGGGGCGGTATCATCCGCGCGGCAGGGGAGGGTTGTCACGTCAACCCACTCCGCTGGATGGCCTCCCGTCACACA
The DNA here is from genome assembly GCF_058787875.1 of Hydrogenophaga sp. FW305-3-2-15-A-LB1. NCBI lineage: Bacteria > Pseudomonadati > Pseudomonadota > Betaproteobacteria > Burkholderiales > Comamonadaceae > Hydrogenophaga > Hydrogenophaga sp. FW305-3-2-15-A-LB1. The sequence continues at coordinate 1,803 of NZ_JBYTAE010000169.1, forward strand.
ACACCCAGGGTGCGTGGAACCTTTCCGAACCGGTCGTTCGACCGCCTGTCTTTCTCATCCATTGGAACTGTCATCATGAAAAAAACCATCCTGCTCGCCAGCCTGTTGGCCGCCATCGCCTTGACCGCCTGCGGCAAGAAGGAAGAGGCACCGGTCGCCGCACCGGCACCTGCCGCTGAACCCGCTCCGGCCGCTGCTGCGCCTTCCATGGCCGGCGCTGCCGAATCCGCCAAGGAAGCCGGCGCTTCCGCCGTCGATGCCGCCAAGGAAGCCACCGCTGCCACCGTGGACGCTGCGAAGGAAGCCGGTGCCGCCACCGCCGACGCCGCCAAGGCCGCAGGCGCTGCCACCGCGGACGCCGCCAAGGAAGTGGCCGACAAGGCCAAGGAAGCCGCCGCCGATGCCAAGGCCGCTGTGAAGTGACCCAGCCCTGAGGGGCAGGCCCGCGCTGCGGGCCGGTCAAAGAAAAAGCCGCCCTCGGGCGGCTTTTTCTTTGGTGCGTGGCGTTCTTACTTGAGGTCTTCGGCCAGCAGTTTGGCAATGCGCTGCGCGGACGCCGAGCTGTCCGGCCGACCCTGGCTGTCGAGCACCGCGACGGTGGTCTGGTTCTCGACGCTCTTGACCGACACGCGGAAGCGCTCGGTCGAGGCCTCGGTCTTCGAAGCGCCGAACATCTTGGCGAAGAAGCCTGGCTCCTTGGCGTTGACCACGGGTTCGACGTAGCGCACGAAGTAGAGGCCCTGGCTGCGGTCGCGGTCTTCCACGGTGAAGCCCGTGCGATCGAGCGACAGGCCGACGCGGCGCCACGCGCGGTCGAAGTTGTCGTCGAACTGCACCACGGGCGCGTTGTTCACCATGGCGACACGCGCCGCGGCCTGCACCGGCGCGGTGGCGGTCACGGCCCGGGATTGCGCCTCGCTCACGCCGAGCTTGACCATCAGGCGGCGCAGGAACTCGGTTTCCAGCTCCACGTCGGCCGGGCGCGGCTGCCACACGGTCTGGTCTTTTTCCTTGGTGGAATAGACCTCCACCATGCCGCGGTGGCTGATGTAGATC
>NZ_JBYTAE010000170.1:0-2791 GCF_058787875.1 Hydrogenophaga sp. FW305-3-2-15-A-LB1
GGCCGTGAGCGGGACATGGGCCGGCGGGCAGGGCGGCGCGTTCAGGCCGAATCTGCGGCGGGGGTGTCCACGGTCTTCGCCGGCAGCTCGGCCTCGACCAGGGTGCCCTGGCGTGGCTCGCTGTGGACGTGCAGCTGGCCGCTGTGCGACTCCACCCGCACCCGCATGCCCAGCAGGCCGTGGTGGCCCGCCGGCACGCTGTCGATGTCGAATCCCTGGCCGTCGTCGCGCACCGAGACGCGCACCGTGCTGTCCTCCTGCGCCAGTCCCACCCACACGCGGTGGGCCCGTGCGTACTTCTGGACGTTGGTCAGGGACTCCTGCACCAGCCGGTACACGGTGAGTTCCGCGTCCTTGCCGAGTTCGACCGGCGAGAGGTGCATCTCCACCTCGATGCCCATGCGGCCGGCCGCGTCCTGGCAGAGCATTTCCAGCGCGGGGATCAGGCCCAGCTGGTCCAGCGAGGACGGCCGCAGGTGTTCGATGATGCGCCGCTTCACGGCAATGCCCTCGGTCAGGCGCTGTTCGATGCTGGCCAGGCGCTCCAGCGCCGGGGGCGGCAGGGCGGGCACGCGGCGCAGGCGCGCGATGTCGAGCTTCATCGCGGTGAGCAGGCCGCCCATCTCGTCGTGCAGCTCGCGCGCCACCCGCCCGCGCTCGTCTTCCCGGGCGTTGACGTGGTGGCCGGCCAGGTTGCGCAGTGCGGTGGTGCGCAAGGCCACCTGCGTGGCCAGCCGCTGGTGTTCCTCGGACTGGCGCCGGTCGTTGTCGCGCAACTGGCGCATGAACAGGATCAGCGCCACCCAGGCCACCAGCACCAGCAGGTGGATCGCCAGCCGGTTGATCATCATCGCGTCGTAGAGCGATACCCGCGCCGTCTTCTGGATCGCGGCGGCGCGTTCGAGCACGAATTCGAACTCCTGGCGCAGTTCGGCATAACGCAGGCGGCCCTGGTCGCTCACGGCGAGTGTCTGGGCATCCATGCGCCGGCCCTGCTCAGTCATGCTCACCCACTGGTTCAAGGTGGCCGTGCGCTCCTCGATCCGCTTGCGCACGTTCACCACCGACACGGTGCGCTTGGGGTCCAGCTCTTCCAGCCGCTTGAACGCATCCTGCTGAACCCCCTCCATCTCGTTGATGGCCTCGCGGTAGTTGCTCAGGTCGGCCTGCTGGGCGCTGAGCATGAAGGCGCGCACCGCGACCTCGGCGTCGGTGAGGGCCTGCAGGGTGCGGGCGGCCTGCTGGCGCGCATCGCTCAGCGTGATGCCCTGCATCAGCGTCGAACGCGAATGCTGGTAGCTGGCTTCGTTGACCACCAGCATGATCAGCGCCAGCGCCAGGATGATGGGCATCCCGAAGCGGTTGCGCGCCACACGTTCGATGGAGGACTTGATCATCATCCCGAGGTTGTAGCACGTGGGGCACCGGGCGGGGCCGGATCGCGCTGGCGCAAGGGCAGGCGCGCCATGACGCGGGTGCCCGAGCCCGGCACGGAGTGCACGCTGAACTGCCCGCCGAGCGACTCGATGCGGTGGCGCAGGTTCCTCAGTCCACTGGCCGAGGTGGTGCCCTGGCGGTCGGCAAAGCCCAGTCCGTTGTCCTGCACCTCCACCACCGCGTGGATGCCTTCCTGGGCCAGGCGCAGCGAAACGATCGTGGCGCTGGCGTGCCGCTCCACATTGGACAGCGCGCCCTGCACCACCGCGAACAGCGCCTGTTCGGACGGCACGTCCAGCGTCACGGGCATGAAGGCGAGGTCGATGGTCATGCCCGTCTGCTGCTCGAACTCGGTGGCGCGGTGCTCGATCGCGGCCTGCAGGCCCAGGTTGTGCAGGGCCGATGGCATCAGCTCTTCCATCATGCGCCGCTTCATCCCGATGCCTTCGTCCAGCGAGGAGCTCAGGTGCCGCAGCCGCTCGGTCACCTCCGGGTCGGTGGTGTGCAGCGAGTGGCGCAACCGCGTGAGGTCGAGCTTGGCGGTGGTGAGCAGGGCACCCAGGTCGTCGTGCAGCGCGCGCGCCAGGCCGCTGCGCTCGCCGTCGCGCATCTCCTGCAAGCCGAGGTTGAGCTGCGCGAGTTCTTCCGTGCGCAGCCGCACCTGGCTCTCCAGCGAATCGCGCTCCATCTGCAGATGGCGGGCATGTTCGATCTGGCTGGTCTGCAGGGCGGCGTTCTTGCGCAGGAAGAACACGTAGGCCAGCAGACTCAGCAGCGTCAGAACGTACACGCCGATGTGGCCCACCGCCAGCGTGCGGTAGATGGCCGCGCGCTCGATGCCCAGGCGACGCTCTTCCGTGACCATCAGCACGTCGGCCACCCGGCGCACCCCTTCCATCTTCTCGCGGCCGATGTCGGTGAGCATCAGCCCGTGCCAGGCGGCGTGGGAGCCGGCGTTGTACAGGGCGATGGTCTCGGTGACCTCCGAGGTTTTTTCGCGCGCGCGCTCCTGCAGGCTGTCCACCAGGCGCAGCAGATCGGGGTCGCTGCGGTAGTGCTCGCGCAAGCGGCTGATGGCATGGGCGATGTCGGTTTCGGCGGCCTGGTAGGGGTCGAGGTACTGCGGTCGGCCGGTGAGCAGGTAGCCGCGCTGGGCGGTTTCCATGTCCAGCAGGCGGCGCATCACGGTCTGGATGGCGTTGCGCGCGGTGTCGCGCGCGCCCAGGCTGGCCAGGGAGTCCAGGGCACGCTGGTAGGTCCACTCCGCCCCGGCCAACACCCCCAGCGCCAGCAACACCGCCAGCGCGATGGCCAGCGGGGTTCGCCAGGGTGCGCGGCGCCCAGGGATGGGAGG
>NZ_JBYTAE010000171.1:0-2735 GCF_058787875.1 Hydrogenophaga sp. FW305-3-2-15-A-LB1
GGGCGCCCTGCTCGGGGGGGGCGGTGGTCAGGGTGGCGGCGCTGGCGCGGCCGACCTGATGGGCCTGTTCGGGCTCACACCACCCCGCCGCTGAACCTCGGCTCAGGCCTGCGCGGGCGCGACCACGTCCAGCCAGGCCTTCAGGGTGCCGTACACGGCCGAGGGATCGGCCTCGTTGAAGATCTCGTGGTACAGGCCTTCATAGACCTGGGCATGCACCTTGTCGCGCGGCGCGGCGGCGGCAAACGCCTTGCTGCCCGCAGGCCGCACCAGGCTGTCGGCCCCCGCATACAAAAGCAGCGTGGGCACGCGCCACTGCGCGGCGGCAGCCACCACGGCCGGGCCGTTGCTGTCGATGAACTGCGCCAGCCGCGCGCTGATGCGGTCGTGCACCAGCGGGTCCTTCTTGTAGGCCTCCACCACCGCTGCGTTGTGCGAGATCTTGCTCGCGTCCAGGCCGTTGGAGATGGCGAAGTTGGGCGCGAAACGGTAGAGCAGGGAAATCAGCTTTTTCTGCAGTGCGCCGATGCCCGCGTCCAGCGCGGGCGATGACAGCACCAGTGCGTCGACAGGCGCCATGCGCCGCTGCACGAAGGTGGACGCGACCAGCCCGCCCATGCTGTGGCCCATGAGAATGAGCGGGCAGGCCCAGGGTTCGGCGATGTGGTTGCGCGTGTCCTCCAGCACCTCGGCGAGGTCGTCGAGCAAGGTGTCGTCATCGGGCAGCACACCGCGCGCGCCACCCGACTCGCCGTGGCCGCGCTGGTCGTACGCGCGCACGCAGAAGCCCCATTCGTTCAGGCGCTGCGCCACCGGGTCGTAGCGCCAGGCGTGTTCACCCAGGCCGTGCACGATCAGCACCACCGCGCGTGGGCGCCAGCGCATCGGCAGCGGCCAGTCGAACAGGGCCAGGTTCAGGCCATCGCGGAGGGTGAAAGGCGCCTGGGTGGTGTCGGACATGATGGCGGCTCAGGGCATGCGGGCCATGACCTGGGCCACCGTGGCGGTCAGGCGCTGCGCGTAGTCCAGGTGCAGGAACTCGTTCGGACCGTGCGCGTTGCTCTTGGGGCCGAGCACGCCGCAGACCATCATCTGCGCGGTCGGAAAACCCTTGCTGAGCATGTTCATGAGCGGGATGGTGCCGCCCTGGCCGATGGTGCCGCAGCCCGCGCCGAAGTGGGCTTGCGAAGCGTCCTGCAGCGCCTGCTCGAACCAGGGCGCGGTGGTGGGGGCGTTCCAGCCGCTGGCCGCGCCTTCGCCCTCGAAGGTCACGCGCGCCTGGTAGGGCGCGTTGTCCTCCAGCAGGGCCTTGAGTTCCTGCACGGCCGCGGGCGCGTCCACCAGCGGCGGCAGGCGCAGGCTGAGCTTGAACGCGGTGTAGGGCCGCAGCACGTTGCCGGCGTTGCGCAGCTCGGGGAAACCGTCGGCGCCCGTGACCGACAGCGTGGGCCGCCAGGTGCGGTTGAGCAGGGCCTCCACCGGGTCGGTGGTGGTGGGCAGGGTGAACACGGTGGAACCACCACAGTCGTGGTGCGCCCAAGGGAAGCGCTTGTGGATCTCGTCGCCCAGAATGGCGGCGGTGGCGCGCGCCTGCTCGATGCGCTCGGCCGGCACCTCGCAATGGAAGCTGGCGGGCAGCAGGCGGCCGGTGGCGCTGTCTTCCAGCCGGTCCAGCACCTGGCGCATGATGCGAAAGCTCGACGGCACCAGGCCCGAGGCATCGCCCGAGTGGATGCCCTCGGTGAGCACCTCCACCTTGAGCACGCCGCTGGCCATGCCGCGCAGGCTGGTGGTGAGCCAGAGCTGGTCGTAGTTGCCGGCACCGCTGTCCAGACAGATCACCAGACCCACGTCGCCCAGGCGCGGGCGCAGCGCGTCCACGTAGGGCAGCAGGTCGCCCGAACCGCTCTCTTCGCAGGTTTCGATCAGCCCGACGATGCGCGGGTGCGCCACGCCCTGGGCCTTGAGCGCCTGCAGCGCGGCCACGCTGGCGTAGACCGCGTAACCGTCGTCGGCGCCGCCGCGGCCATAGAGCTTGCCGCCGTCGATCTTGGGCGTCCAGGGGCCGAGGTCGTTGCGCCAGCCGGTGAACTCGGGTTGTTTGTCGAGGTGGCCGTACATCAGCACGGTCTGGCCGGAGGCGGGGGCCGGTGTGCCGTCGCGCCCGGCGCTGGCCGGCACCTCGAAGAACAGCACCGGCGTGCGGGGCCGGCCCTGCGCGTCGTTCAGGCGCACGATCTCCAGCTGGAGACCTTCCACCTGCTGCGCCCGCACCCAGTCGGCCGCGCTCTGCAGCACGCGCTCCAGCAGCCCATGGGCGGCCCAGTCGGGGTCGAAGGCCGGCGACTTGGCCGGCACCTCGATGTAGCGTGTCAATTCGGGGACGATGCCGCGCGACCAGCTCGCCTCCACATGGGCCTGCAAGGCGGCCGGGTCCAGGGGCGGCGAGGCGTGGGGCAGGCGAGCGTTCATGGCGTCGGTCTCCGGGTGCGCGGGCGGTGAGGCGCCGGCATGCCGGGACGAAAATCCCCGGGGCCGGTACAGGGGAAACAGTATAGGCACGCCCGTGGCTTGTACACGGTACGAGGACCCTGTTTCGGCCCCCTGCGCGCGAGGTTGCGGCGACCAGCGGCCGCCTTTGGCTTACAGGCGGAACAGCTGCACGACACCGGCCAGGCGCCGGGCCTGGTCCTTGAGGCTCTCGGCGGCGGCCGCGCTCTCCTCCACCAGCGCCG
>NZ_JBYTAE010000172.1:0-2681 GCF_058787875.1 Hydrogenophaga sp. FW305-3-2-15-A-LB1
CCCCCGTTTCCCCAGAGAGATTCCCCCGATGAGCATCCAGTGGTTTCCCGGGCACATGCACCTCACGCGCAAGGCCATCACCGAGCGTGTGAAGGACATCGATGTCGTGATCGAGATGCTCGACGCGCGCCTGCCCGGCTCCAGCGCCAACCCGCTGCTGGCCGAACTCACCTCGGCCAAGCCCACGCTCAAGGTGGTCAACAAGCAGGACATGGCCGATCCCGAGCGCACCGCGCTCTGGCTCGCGCACTACAACGCCCAGCCGAACACGCGCGCGATCCCGCTGGACGCCAGCGTGACGGCACCGGCGCGCGCCATCATCGCGTCCTGCCACGAGCTGGCGCCCAACCGGGGCGGCATGGTCAAGCCCATGCGGGTGCTGATCTGCGGCATTCCCAACGTGGGCAAGTCCACGCTGATCAACACCTTCATGGGCAAGCGCGCGGCCAAGACCGGCGACGAGGCGGGCATCACCCGCACCGAGCAGCGCATCGCCCTGGCCGACGACTTCTACCTGTTCGACACGCCCGGCATGCTCTGGCCACGCATCGTGGTGCCTGAAAGTGGCTTCAACCTCGCCGCCAGCGGCGCGGTGGGCCGCAACGCCTACGACGACCAGGAGGTGGCGCTGGAGCTGCTCAACCAGCTCAAGCTGTCTTACGCGCCCCTGCTGGAGGCGCGCTACAAGCTGGGCCTCGCGCCCGAGGCCATCGCGGCCCTGCCGGACGAAGAGCTCATGGAGGCGATCGGCCGCAAGCGCGGCGCGCTGGCGGGTGGCGGCGCGGTGAACTGGCAGAAGGCGGCCGAGCTGGTGATCGCGGACTTCCGCAGCGGCACGCTCGGGCGCATCACGCTGGAGACGCCCGAGCAGTTCGTGCGCTGGCTTCAGGCCGGGCAGAAGGCGGATGCCGAGCGCCAGGGCCGCAAGAAGGAACGCGCGGCCAAACCGCGCAAGCCCGACCGGCGCTGAGCCGGTGAGCGGGCCTTGACCCGCGTCAAGGCGCCCGCGCCCGCGCGGTGCGAGCATGGGCTCCACCCCTTCTGGAGCCTGCCATGAGCACCTCTCCCCGCCGCATCCTGCTGATCGAAGGCCATCCCGACACCTCGGGCCGGCACCTCAACCACCTGCTGGTGGAGGCCTACGCGGGAGGCGCGATCGCGGCCGGCCACGAGGTGCGCCGCGTGCGGTGGGTGAACTGGACTTTCCCGTGCTGCGCAGCGCGCACGACTGGAAACACGGCGGCGTGCCCCCGGCGCTGCAGGCTTCGCAGCAGCACATCCTCTGGGCCGAGCACGTGGTGCTGTTCTTTCCGCTCTGGTTGGGCGAGATGCCGGCGCTGCTCAAGGCCTGGCTGGAGCAGGTGGCGCGGCCGGGTTTCGCGGTCGGCCCCGAGGGAGCCAGGGAGTTCGGCCGCAAGCCCCTGAGCGGCCGTTCGGCCCGTGTGGTGGTGACCATGGGCATGCCGGCACTGGCCTACCGCTGGTACTTCCGCGCGCACAGCCTCAAGGCGCTGGAGCGCAACATCCTCGGGTTCATCGGCTTCGCGCCGATCCACGAAACGCTGGTGGGCTCGGTCGAGCAACTGGGGGAGGCCGGTGTGGCCCGGTGGCAGGCCAAGCTGCGCCGGCTCGGCCGCGACGCGGCCTGAGGCGTGCCGGTGCTCAGGCCTCGATCTTCACGCCTTTCCAGAACGCCACGCGGCCCTTGACCATCTCGGCTTCGGGCTTGGGGTCGGCGTAGTACCAGGCGGCGTCGGTGTTGAGTTCGCCGTTGACCAGCAGCGAGTAGTAGCTCGCCTGGCCCTTCCACGCGCAGGTGGTGCGGTGGTTGCTGAAGGTGACGTGATCGCGGTTGAGCGAACTCTCCGGGAAGTAGTGATTGCCTTCCACGACCACGGTGTCGTCGCTCTCGGCGATGGTCACGCCGTTCCACGTCGCCTTCATGCGGCGGCGCTCACTTGTTCTTCTCTTTGCCGCGCGGCATCACGGACGTGACCGGCGGCACCGGCCGGTCGGAGGACACGGGGCCCTTGGGCGCCGAGGTGTCCTTCTTGGGTTTCTTGGCCATTTTTTCGTTGCGTTGTTCCTTGCCCATGGGGACCTCCAATTGACACCGCGAAACGCGGCAGATGCGCCGATGGTAAGCGACAAAATGCGCGTTTCAAGCCCCTGCCGGGCGCCCGGAACGCGCAGCCTCGGGCTACTGCCCCATGCCCAGGAAATTGGCCAGGGCCTCGACGCCGAGGGCGCCGCTTTGCGTGATCACGGCACCCGTGCGCTGGTGCTTGGCCACCATGAACGGCACCGAGGTGGCGCCCAGGCGCTCCAGCAGCGCGGTGTTGGCCTTGATGCTCGCCATCACGTCGTCCGGAATGCTGGCCGAGGCCGACATGCCGCCCTGGCCCGTGAGCAGCTGCTGCTCGTGCGCGTTCATGGTTTCCACCGGGTTGGCGGCGGTCATGATGGCCGCGCCTTGCGGCGCGCTCTTGGCGTTCATGATGGCCACGGGCAGCCACACGAACTTCACCTTGCTCTGCAGCGGCACGGACGCCTGCCACAGGTGGCCGCAGTGCGGGCACTGCGGGTCGAACAGCACGTAGACCGTGTTGGCGCTCATCAGGGCACCGGCGGTGAAGCCCTTGCCTTGCGCGGCGAGCACATCGTAGGCCTGGGCCGGGGGG
>NZ_JBYTAE010000173.1:0-2646 GCF_058787875.1 Hydrogenophaga sp. FW305-3-2-15-A-LB1
CGGCGCTGGTGGAGGAGAGCGCGGCCGCCGCCGAGAGCCTCAAGGACCAGGCCCGGCGCCTGGCCGGTGTCGTGCAGATCTTCCGCACGGACGCCCATTCCTCATGAACACGGGCGGCGCCTGACCCCGCCGCATCCTTTCAATCAACAAGACGAAGAGACAGTCATGCAACACTTGATGCGCCAGTTTTCCATCCGAATCCGCATGAGGGCCGCCATCGGCGTGGTCCTGATGCTGCTGCTGCTGGTCGGTACCGCCGGCTGGTGGGGCATGGCGCGCATGCACGCGCTGAACGAGGACTTTGTCGAACGCACCTTCGAAGAGACGCTCACGCTCTCGCGCCTGCAGGTGGCGCTGGGCGACATGGGCCGCCACGAGAAGGACATGATCATTGCCTACGAAAAGCCCGAGGCCGTGCTCAAGGCCAAAGCCCAGTGGCAGGCCGCCCGTGACGAGGCCCAGAAGCAGATGGACGTGCTGCAGGCCGGCAAGGAAGAGGGCGAGAACGAACTGGTGCGCGAGATGCAGTCGCACCTCACGAAGTACGTCGCGGCCGTGGGGCCGGTGACGAACCAGCTGGAGTCCTCCGGCTACGACTCGGCGACGGTGGCCAACCGCATGCTGGGCCGCGCGCACGCCAACTACGGCGACCTGCTGCAAAGCCTCAAGCAGCTGGAAGAGGTGCTGATGGCCGATGCCGCCAGTGCCCGCCAGGCGGGCAAGAGCGCCAACGACCAGACCCTGATGCTGTTCGGCCTGGCCGTGGCGATCGCTGCCCTGGTGGTGGTGCCGACCACGCTGTCCAACATGAACAGCATCTGCCGCCCGCTGGACGAAGCCCAGCATCTGGCCAGCGCGATCGCCAAGGGCGACCTCACGCGGACGATCCAGCGCGAAGGCAAGGACGAAACGGCCGCGCTCATGCGCGCGCTGGGCGACATGCAGGCCTCGCTGGCCCGCATCGTGGGCGAGGTGCGCAGCTCCACCGACAGCATCGGCACCGCCAGCCAGCAGATCGCCAGCGGCAACCAGGATCTCTCCAGCCGCACGGAGCAGGCGGCGAGCAACCTGCAGGAAACGGCGGCGAGCATGGAACAGCTCACCAGTACGGTGCGCCAGAGCGCCGATGCCGCGCGCCAGGCCACGCAGATGGCCGTGGCCAACGCCGAGGTGGCGGTGCGCGGTGGCCAGGTCGTGGGCCAGGTGGTCACGACCATGGACGAGATCAACCACAGCAGCAAGAAGATCGGCGACATCATCGGCGTGATCGACGGGATCGCGTTCCAGACCAACATCCTGGCGCTGAACGCGGCGGTGGAAGCCGCGCGGGCCGGGGAGCAGGGCCGGGGCTTCGCCGTGGTGGCGGCCGAGGTGCGCAGCCTGGCGCAGCGCAGCGCGCAGGCGGCCAAGGAGATCAAGGGCCTGATCGAGACCAGCGTGGGCAAGGTGGAAGATGGTTCGCGCCTGGTGGCGCAGGCCGGCAGCACCATCGGCGAGATCGTGGCCAACGCCGAGAAGGTGTCGGCCTTCATCAGCGACATCACCACCGCCGCCGGCGAGCAGAGCGACGGGATCGGACAGGTGAACGTGGCGGTGACGCAGCTGGACCAGATGACGCAGCAGAACGCGGCGCTGGTGGAAGAGAGCGCGGCCGCCGCCGAGAGCCTCAAGGACCAGGCCGGTCGCCTGGCCGAAGCGGTGCGGTTCTTCCGCATCGACGACGGCACCCCGATGTTGCGCGCCTGAGCGCCGCGAGGGGCACGCCATGAACTTCAACCAACGCCTTCTTCTGGCGTTCGTCGCGCCGGCCGCGCTCTTCGTGGCCGGCCTGGCGGGCAGCATCTGGTCGCTGGCGCAGACGCAGTCGCGCTTCGACCACTACATCAAGACCGAGCAGGCCACGGCCAGCGGCCTGCAGGACATGTATGCGCAAGGCCTGCAGATGGGCCAGGCGCTGCGCAACATCGTGCTCGATCCGAGCAACCAGCAGGCCTACAAGAACCTGGAGGCGGCGCGCGAGGCCTTCGACGCGGCCCACCAGACCACGCTCGCGGCCGCCAAGGGCACGCCCGCCGAAGCGGGTCTGGCCCCACTGGCCGGCTTGCGCACGGCCCAGGCCCAGGCGCAGGACAAGGTGCTGGCCCTGCTGAAGACCAGCGCACCCGATGCGGTGCAGATGCTCAACACGGAAGAAACGCCTGCCTGGCGCAAGCTGCGCGGCGAACTGCTGCAGCTGGGCAAGGCCTCGCAGGCGCTGTCGACGCAGACGCACGAGCAGGTCAACGCCGAGGCCGACCGCGCCCGCGCGCTGGCCATCGGCCTGGCCTTGTTGGCCCTCTCGGCCGCCGTGGTGCTGGGGCTGGTGGTGCAGCGCACGCTCAAGCGCGAGATCGGCGGCGACCCGGCCATGGCGCGCAGCGCCTTGCGCCGCATCGCCGACGGCGACCTCAGCGGCGCCACGCCGCCCGCGCAGGATCCCAACAGCCTGATGGGCGCGCTCTCGGCCATGCAGACCTCGATGCGCACCCTGGTCGGCCAGGTGCAGCAGTCCAGCGGGGGCATCGATGTGGCCAGCGGCGAGATTGCCTCGGGCAACCAGGACCTGAGCGCGCGCACGGAGCAGGCGGCGAGCAACCTGCAGGAAAC
>NZ_JBYTAE010000174.1:0-2548 GCF_058787875.1 Hydrogenophaga sp. FW305-3-2-15-A-LB1
CCCATGACGACATCCGCCGCCCCCGCCGCCCGCCGACCGCCCTCGCTGTGGCCCACGCTCAAAGGCATTGGCGCCTTTGCCATGCCGTACTTCAAGTCCGAGGAAAAATGGCGCGCACGCGGCCTGCTGCTGGCCGTGGTGATGCTCAACCTCGGCACGGTCTACATGCTGGTGCAGATCAACGAGTGGTACCGCGTCTTCTATGACGCCCTGCAGGCCAAGGACCAGCCTGTGTTCTGGCAGCAGATCGGGCGCTTCGGCTGGCTGGCGCTGATCTACATCGTGCTCGCGGTCTACAAGTTCTACCTCACGCAGATCCTGCAGCTGCGCTGGCGCGTCTGGCTCACCGACCACTACATGGGCCGCTGGCTGGCCAACAAGGCCTTCTACCGCATGGAGCTGGCGCGCTTCACCGCCGACGAGCACGGCAACCCCGACAACCCGGACCAGCGCATCCAGGAAGACCTCAACCTCTTCACCAGCTACACCGTCACGCTGTCCATGGGCATGTTCAACGCCCTCATCACCCTGGTGAGCTTCGTCGGCATCCTCTGGACGCTCAGCGGCTCCATCAACGTCCCGCTGCCCGGCTTCCTGGGCGGCGGCGAACTGGAAATCGTGGGCTACATGGTGTGGGCCGCCGTGCTGTACTGCGCGGTAGGCAGCGCCATCGCGCACTGGATCGGCCGGCCGCAGGTGCGGCTGAACTTCCAGCAGCAGATGCTGGAAGCCAACTTCCGCCACCACATGGTGCGCGTGCGCGAGTACAGCGAATCCATCGCACTCGACGGCGGCGAGCAGGTGGAGCGCCGCCACCTGGATGTGCGCTTCCGCGACGTGATGGGCAACTACTTCGCCCTCATCCGCAACCAGAAACAGCTCACCTGGTTCAGCAGCTTCTTCTCTCAGGCCGCCATCATCTTTCCCATGATCGTCGCCGCGCCGCGCTATTTCAGCGGCGCCATCCAGCTCGGCCAGCTGATGCAGATCAACTCCGCCTTCGGCCGCGTGCAGGACTCGCTGTCCTGGCTGGTCGATAACTACATGGCCCTGGCGGTCTGGAAAGCCACCACCGACCGCCTGGTGGGCTTCGAGGCCAGCCTGTCGCACCAGTCGCAGACGCGCGACGACCTTTCGCTCAACGAGTCGGCCGACGGCATCCGCGCGCAAGACCTCACGGTGGCCCTGCCCGGCGGCAGCACGCTGCTCGCCGGCGTGGACCTGGACGTGAAGCCCGGCGACACCGTGCTGCTGCACGGCCCCTCGGGCAGCGGCAAGTCCAGCCTGTTCCGCGCCCTCGCCGGCATCTGGCCGCACGCGCTGGGCCGCGTGGGCCTGCCCAAGGACACCATGTTCATCCCGCAGCGGCCCTACTTCCCCGACGGCCGCCTGCGCGACGCCCTGGCCTACCCCGACCCGGCGGAGAACTACACCGACGAAGCCCTGCGCGACGCCCTGAACGAGGCCCTGCTGCCGGCGCTGACCGACCAGCTCGACCGCGAAGACGCCTGGAGCCAGAAACTCTCGGGCGGCGAACGGCAGCGCCTGGCGATTGCGCGCGTGATGCTCAAGAAACCGGCCTGGGTGCTGGCCGACGAAGCCACCAGCGCGCTCGACGAAGAAGCCGAAGCCACGATTTACCAGCGCCTGGTGGAAAGGGTGAAGCAGGCGCACGGCGCCATCGTCTCCATCGCCCACCGCTCCACCCTGGCCGCGCACCACCGGCAGCGCTGGGCGCTGCGGGCCAACGAGCGGGCGGCGGCGGGCGGGGCGCGTTACCGGCTGGACATCAGCCGCGCCGACGGCGCCTGATCAGGCCACCGGCGCGGCGTAGGCCGCCCACCCCTTCGCCCGCAACTCACACGCCGGGCACCCGCCACACCCGTACCCCCAGGGCTGGCGGTGTTCGCGGTCGCCGAGGTAGCAGGTGTGGGTGTGTTCGACGATCAGGTCCACCAGGGCGTTGCCGCCGCCCACCAGCAGCGCGTTTTCGCCCAACTCGTGCGCCAGGCGCCAGGTGGCGGCCTTGTCGATCCACATCAGCGGGGTGTCGATCAGGAAGCGGTGGTCCATGCCGAGCGAGAGCGCGACCTGCAGCGCCTTCATGGTGTCGTCGCGGCAGTCGGGGTAACCCGAGAAGTCGGTTTCGCACACGCCGGTGACGATGACCTGGATGCCGCGCCGGTAGGCCAGGGCGGCGGCCAGCGTGAGGAACAGCAGGTTGCGCCCGGGCACGAAGGTGTTGGGCAGGCCGTTTTCTTCCATGCGAAAGGCCATGTCGCGCGTGAGCGAGGTTTCGCTGACCTTGCCGAGCACGCCGAGGTCGAGCACATGGTCTTCACCGAGCCGCGGCGACCACGCCGGGAAGCGTTGCCGCAGCTCGCGCAGCACGTTGAGGCGCGCGGTCATTTCCACGCTGTGGCGCTGGCCGTAGTCGAAACCGATGGTTTCCACGCGCGGGTAGCGCGAGAGCGCGTGCGCCAGGCAGGTGGTGGAGTCTTGCCCGCCGGAGAACAGCACGAGCGCGCTGGTGTGGTGGGGGGTGGAG
>NZ_JBYTAE010000175.1:0-2544 GCF_058787875.1 Hydrogenophaga sp. FW305-3-2-15-A-LB1
GTAAGCGTCCAGCCATCCCATCTTGAATCTGCGATAGGAGCATAGGACGCTCGTGTCCACCTTCAACATTTTTGGTGGACACGTGAGCACTATCTCCGAACAAGCCGTCGGCACACGCCGGCGCCGTCGAACGCACAGCGACGAATTCAAAGCCAGCGCGGTAGCCTCGTGCATGCAGCTAGGCATGTCGATGGCTGCAGTGGCGATGGCCCACGGCATCAACGCCAATCTGCTGCGCCGTTGGGTGCACGAAGCCGAGCTGGGCCGTAGCGCTCTACCCCTACGGCCGCAAGTGATCTCCAAGCCTCCAGCGAGGCCGACGGCGGCGGCCTTCGTCCCGATGCAACTGCCCGCCCCATGCGCTGCACCCGACATCCGCATCGAATTGCGCCGCGGGCCCACCGCGATCAACGTGAGCTGGCCCACCGAGGCCGCCGATGCATGCGCAGCCTGGATGCGCGAGCTACTGAGGTGATTCGCATCGACGCCATGTGGCTGTGCGCCCAGCCGCTTGACATGCGTGCCGGCGCAGACCGGCTGCTCGCCCGAGTGGTCGATGTGTTCGGCGTCGCCCAGGCGCACCACGGCTACTTGTTCGCGAACACGCGCGGCACGCGCATGAAGCTGCTGGTACACGACGGCTTTGGCGTGTGGTGCGCGGTGCGGCGCCTGAACCAGGGCCGCTTCGTGTGGCCCAGCGCTGCGGCCGGCGCACTTCCCGCACTCAGCCAGGCGCAGTTCGACGCCCTCGTGCTCGGCCTGCCGTGGCAGCGTCTGGAGCACATGCAGCTCATCACGCACGTGTGAGGCTGGGCCCGGCGCGCAGCCTGGGAAGGTGCGCGCGCGGGGCAATCCGTTGATTCCCCGATGACGCATGCCCGGCCGCTAAGGACAATGGCGGCATGCTCGATGTGACCACGCTCAACGCCCAGGACCTCAAAGGTCTGAGCAAGAGTGCCGTCACCGAGCTGGCAGTCGCGCTGCTGGCACAGCTGGCCGCCAAGGACGAACACATCGCTCAGCGCAATCGCGAGATCAAGTTCAAGGACGCCAAGATCGAGCGCATCACGTTCGAGTTGGCACGCCTGAAGGCCTGGAAGTTCGGGGCCAAGACCGAGCGGATGAATGCCGAACAGCGGCAGATGTTTGAAGAGACAGCGGCGGAGGATGAGGCCAGCCTGCAGGCCCAACTACAGGCCCTGCAGGGTGCATCCGAGCCAAGTACCTCGCCCACAGCAGACAAGCGCCAGCCGCGCCGCCATCCCCTGCCCGAGCAGCTGCGTCGCGTCGAGCATCGCCACGAACCTGAGAACACCACGTGCCCATCACCAGGGTGCGGGCAGCCGATGGTGCGCATCGGAGAAGACGTGAGCGAGCGCTTGGACATCGTGCCGGCCGAGTTCTTCGTGCACCGGCATGTGCGCGGCAAGTGGGCCTGCAAGTGCTGCCAGGTGTTGGTGCAGGAGCCGGTGGCGCCGCAGATCATCGACAAGGGCATGCCGGCCTCAGGTCTGCTGGCGCACACCCTGGTGAGTCGCTTCGTGGATCACCTGCCGTACTACCGACAAGAGCAGATCAATGCCCGCTCGGGCGTGCACACGCCACGCTCGACGTTGGCGGCATGGTCGGGTGCTGCGGGCGCCAGCCTGCAGCCGCTGTACGACGCGCACCGCGCATTCGTGCTCGGTGCACAGGTGCTGCACGCCGATGAGACGCCGGTGAGGATGCTCGACCCAGGCGCGGGCAAGACCGCCAAAGCCTACATCTGGGCGTATGCGCGAGGCGAGCACGATCCCATCCCCGGGGTGATCTACGACTTCTGCACGGGCCGTGGCGCGAAGTATCCGATGGCGTTCCTCCAAGGGTGGAGCGGCACTGTCACCAGTGACGATTACAAGGGCTACGACGCGGTGTTCCGTGCAGCGGGGCGCACAGAGGCTGGATGCCTGGCGCACGCGCGGCGCAAGTTCGATGAGCTGGCCAAGGCCAACGCCAGCCCGGTGGCGGCGCAGGCCATCCAGCGCATCGCGGGGCTGTACCGGATCGAGCACGAGGCAAGCGCCATGAAGGCGGCGGATCGGTTGGCGTTCAGGAGATTGCACGCACAGCCACTGTGGGACGAGTTGCACGTGTGGCTGCGCCTGGAGAGAACGCGCGTGGCCGACGGAGGTGGCATCGCTACTGCGCTGGACTACAGCCTCAAGCGTTGGGATGCATTGGGCCGCTTCATGCACGATGGTGAGGTCAGCATCGACAACAACCATGTCGAGCGCCTGATGCGCCCATGGGCGATGGGGCGCAAAGCATGGCTCTTCTGCGGCAGCAAACTGGCCGGTCAGCGCGCCGCCGTCGTGATGAGCTTGGTGCAGTCGGCCAAGCTGCACGGACACGATCCATGGGTCTACCTCAAGGACGTTCTGGAGCGGCTGCTGGCGCATCCGTTCCATCGGATCGACGAGTTGCTGCCGCATCGCTGGGGACCGTCCGCCTGACCACTGGCTTGCCTTGCCTCTACCGTCAAGATGGGATGGCTGGCCGCTTACG
>NZ_JBYTAE010000176.1:0-2304 GCF_058787875.1 Hydrogenophaga sp. FW305-3-2-15-A-LB1
GGGTGGGCGTGGGCGCGATGTGCTCGGCGCCCAGCCAGGCCTCCACGTCCCAGCCCCGGCGCGCCGCCGGGTGCTGCTGGGAGACCAGGCAGACCACCTCGTCGCCGAACAGGCGGCCCAGGTGCAGGTCGTCGGGTGGCTGCGTCCAGTTGCCGATCACCACGTCCACGTCGCCCTGGGCCAGGTGGTTGCGGTAGTCGGAGTCGCGCGAGAGCGGGTGGATGTCGATCGGGCAGTTCGGCGCCTGGCTCTTGATCTGGGTCACCAGCTGCGGCAGGAACAGCGGGTCCATGTAGTCGCTGGCGGCGATGCTGAAGCTGTGGCGCGCGGTGGCGGGCTCGAAGCTGCGCGCGTCGGAGAACAGCACCTCGGCGCTGCGCAGGATGTCGGCCGCCGGTTCGATCATGCGCAGCCCCGCCACCGTGGGCACCATGCCCGAACCCGAGCGCACCAGAAGGGGGTCGCCGGCCATTTCGCGCAGGCGTTTGAGCGCCGCACTCACCGCCGGCTGGTACATGCCCAGGCGCAGCGCCGCGCGCGACACGCTGCGCTCGGTGAGCACGGTGTGGAGCACGCGAATCAGGTGCAGGTCAATCTTGTCGAACATGGACATGTATTTCATACCCTTGTCATATGCGACTGAATGGTGTTTTGGGCATTTTGGACATATGGCCGAGCATATGTTGTGCCAAGGGGGCAGCGCTATGCTGGCACGCATGAGCACCGAAATATCCGCACAAACCCTGACCTTCCTGCGCCGCGGCCAGCCCGTGACGCTGCGCCACGTGGCCCCCGACCGCACCTTGCTGGAGGTGCTGCGCGAAGACCTGCACTGCACCGGCACCAAGGAGGGCTGCGGCGAAGGCGACTGCGGCGCCTGCACCGTGGTGCTGGGCGAGGCGGTGGACGGGAAACTGGAATACAAAGCCATCAACAGCTGCATCCGGCTGGCGCACTCGGTGAACGGCCTGGCGGTCTGGACCGTGGAGGACCTGGCCAATGAAGAAGGCGAGCTGCACCCGGCGCAGGAAGCCATGGTGCAGTGCCACGGCAGCCAGTGCGGTTTCTGCACCCCGGGTTTCGTCATGAGCCTGTTCGGCATGTACCAGAACACCCAGGGCGGCCAGGGCATCGATCGCGCCCAGGCCCAGGCCGACCTCTCCGGCAACCTCTGCCGCTGCACCGGCTACCGGCCCATCCTGGACGCCGCGCAGCAGATGGGCGGCCTGCCGCTGCCCCAGGGCTGTGGCGTGAACGAGGCCGCCACCGTGGCGGCGCTCCAGTCGCTCAGGAAGAACCAGGAAGACGGCACCACCTACCTGCGCCCGACCCGGCTGGCCGAGCTGCTGCGGCAGCGCGCCGCCCACCCCCGGGCCCAGGTGGTCGCGGGCTGCACCGACGTCGGCCTGTGGGTCACCAAGATGCACAAGCGCTTCGTGCAGGTGCTGGACGTGACCGCCGTGCGCGAGCTGCGCCGGGTGGAAGACTATCCCCACCACATCGCCATCGGCGCGGCCGTGACGCTCACCGACGCCTACGCCGCCCTGGTGAAAGACCGCCCCCAGCTCCAGACCTTCGCCCAGCGCTTCGCCGGCCTGCCGGTGCGCAACTCGGGCACGCTGGGCGGCAACGTGGCCAACGGCTCGCCCATCGGCGACTCCATGCCGCTGCTGATCGGCCTGGGCGCCAGCGTGGTGCTGATGCGCTGGGACGCGAAACGCGGCGCCATCGCCCACCGCGAACTGCGGCTGGAAGACCTCTACACCGGCTACCGCACCAACGTGATGCGGCCCGACGAACTGCTGGCCTGGATCAAGGTGCCCCGCCCCACGGCCGGGGAAACCTTCAAGGCCTACAAGATCAGCAAGCGCTTCGACGACGACATCTCCGCCGTCTGTCTCGCGATCCAGATGACGGTGACCGACGGCGTGGTGGCGCAGGTCTCCATCGGCGCGGGTGGTGTGGCCGCCACGCCGGCGCGCGCGCGCCAGACCGAAGCCGCCCTGCGCGGCCAGCCCTGGACGCCCGAAGCGGTGAAAGCCGCCGTGGCCGCGCTGCGCGCCGAGTTCCAGCCGATCTCCGACATGCGCGCCAGCGCCGCCTACCGACAGGCCGTGCTGGGCAACCTGCTGCAGCGCTTCTGGCTGGAGAGCCAGGGCCTGCAGCACATCAACCTGGAAAACCTCAACGCGGCAACGCTGGAGGCACTGGCATGAACGCACGCGACCCCAACAACCCCAACACACCCGCGCCGGTGGTGATCTCGTCCCGCGCGGACGCCGTCGCCCCGCCCGAGGATGTGGC
>NZ_JBYTAE010000177.1:0-1688 GCF_058787875.1 Hydrogenophaga sp. FW305-3-2-15-A-LB1
CCCCCTCCACCACCGCCACCACCACAGGCGCTCAAGGTGGCGGCCAGCAACAGCGCGAAGCCGGGAACAACGAGGGAAGAGGACAGGCGGCGAGCAGGGGCGCTCAGGTGCGGAGTGGGTTGGATGTTCAAGATAGGCAACGGAAGAAAAACAGACACCGGCCAGGCAGGCCAATCGTCCGCGTTCTGATGAAGGGGTCCGGATCCATCGAAGACAAGGGTGCGGGGTGGAGTATCGCCGCTCAGCGCCCTGCCCCGCGCCAGGATCGGGAAATGGTCGCCAGTGTGGCCGCTGGCACCGGATCGCCTGCCACAGAACGTGTTTTTATGTAACCGAGATTCGCCGCCCTGCCCCGCAGCCCCGCTGGGCGCGGCTTCGGCCGTAACAGCTCATACGCTTTGATGCATGAAAAAGGCCCGCGCGAGGCGGGCCTGGTAAGCGGTGCGCGGACCGGGCTCAGGGCGCGGACTGCAGCGCGCCGGCCTTGCGGCTGCCCGAGATCGCGCGCAGTGCGTAGGGCGCGGGCGCGTCGCGGGTGTAGCTGGCGTCGGGCACCACGGACAGGGCAATCAGGGACTGCAGCGTCGCGTTGGGCCAGAAGTTCGGGGTGGCGACGTTGGACGCGCCCGGGATGT
Source organism: Hydrogenophaga sp. FW305-3-2-15-A-LB1 (assembly GCF_058787875.1). NCBI lineage: Bacteria > Pseudomonadati > Pseudomonadota > Betaproteobacteria > Burkholderiales > Comamonadaceae > Hydrogenophaga > Hydrogenophaga sp. FW305-3-2-15-A-LB1. The sequence goes on from NZ_JBYTAE010000177.1 coordinate 636, forward strand.
TGCTGGCCACCGAGGTCACGTTGTTCAACTGCACCGCGCTGCCGGCGGCGTACCCGCCGGTGATCAGCGCGGGGCTGCCCGTGCCGGCGAACAGGTTGGCCGTGAGCTTGACCGAGCTGGTGCCGTTGGCGATGGCCAGGAAGGCGCCGCCCGAGCGGGTGATGACCACCGTGTTGTGCACGGCCTCGAAGGTGTTGCTCGGGTTGGACAGGCCCTCGGCGCCGTAGGAGATGGCGTTGGGGTTGTCCGCGTTCGGGCCCTTGTGGAACATGTTGCCCTTCAGCACCACCTTGCCGCCGTTGGGGAAGTCGGCCAGGTAGCTCGACGTGCCGGTGGCGCCGTCCATGAAGTAGCTGTTCTCGATCACCGACTCCTTCGCCCGGCTCTTGAAGTTGTGGCCGATCTTGGCTTCGTGGAAGTAGCTGGAGGTCACCGCGATGCGGTTGATCTGGTTCACGTAGATGTTGTGCGTGTAGCCATCGCCCCGGCCGTTGCGGCCGAACTCGGAGCGGTCGATCGTGATCGTGGTCGCGCCGGCCGCGGCCAGGATGCCGTTCTCGTTGTCGAAGAAGCCGCTGTTGCGCACCGTCAGGTTGACGCCGGGTTCCACGCGGATGCCGGCGCCGTTCTGGTCGGGCACGGTGGCGTTGCGGAACTCGATGTTGTCGATCGTGATGTTGGGGCTGGAGACCACCCACAGGCCCTTGCCCTGCACGTTTTTCCCATCGGCGAACAGGCGGGCCTTGCCGCCCACGCCGCAGATGGTGAGGTTGCTGGCCTTCCAGGTCGCCGCGTCACCGCGGTAGTCGCCGGCGGTGATCTTGATCACGTCACCGGCCTGCGCCACGGCGGCGGCGGCGCTCGGCACGCTGTAGGTCTTGCCCGGGCCCACCTGCAGCACGCGGCCGGTGGCCGTGTCGCAGGCCGTGCCCGAGGGAGCGGGTGCCGGCGCGGGTGCGGGAGCAGGGGCTGGCGCCGGTGCAGGCGCGGGAGCCGGCGCAGGGGCTGGCGCGGGTGCCGGTGCGGGAGCAGGGGCCGGCGCAGGAGCGGGGG
>NZ_JBYTAE010000178.1:0-1569 GCF_058787875.1 Hydrogenophaga sp. FW305-3-2-15-A-LB1
GCCCTCATGACCAACCCCAGCGTGATGCTGCTCGACGAACCCTCCATGGGCCTGGCCCCGCAGATCGTCGAAGAGGTGTTCGAGATCGTCAAGGACCTCAACCAGAAGGAGAAGGTCACCTTCCTGCTGGCCGAGCAGAACACCAACATGGCGCTGAAGTACGCCGACTACGGCTACATCATGGAGAGCGGGCGCATCGTGATGGACGGCGTGGCCAGCGAGCTGCGCAACAACGAGGACGTCAAGGAGTTCTACCTCGGCATGGGCGGGGGCGAGCGCAAGTCCTTCAAGGACATCAAGAGCTACAAGCGCAGAAAGCGCTGGCTGGCATAAATCGGCTCCCCCCGCGCCGCGCCGCCGGCGCGTCACCCCTCAGGGGCGACGCCTGCGGCCCGGCAAAGCCGGTTCCGCGGCATCCTGGTTTCAGTCACTTCACCTTCACACATCGCAGCCATGGCACAGCCTGAATTCTTCGACGCCCTGGAAACCCGATCGCCCGAGCAACGCGAGCGCGAGCAGATGGGCGAGCTGGCCACCCAGGTGGCGCACGCCCAGCGGCACAGCACCGCCTTCGCCGAGATCCTGCGCGGCGTGGACGCGCAGGCGGTGAACAGCCGCGCGGCCCTGGCGCGCCTGCCCGTCACGCGCAAGACCGAGCTGCTCGAACGCCAGAAGGCCTCGCGCGCCAGCGACCCCTTCGGCGGCTTCTCCACGCTGCGCCGCGGCCCGGCCATGGCGCGCGTCTACGCCTCGCCCGGCCCGATCTACGAACCCGAGGGCGCCACGCGCGACTACTGGCGCGCCGGGCGCTGCCTGTACGCGGCGGGCTTTCGCGCCGGCGAGCTGGTGCACAACGCCTTCAGCTACCACATGACCCCGGGCGCCTTCATCCTGGAGTCCGGCGCCCACGCCGTGGGCTGCTCGGTCTTCCCCGCCGGCACCGGCCAGACCGAACAGCAGCTGCAGGCCATCACCGAACTCCAGCCCGAGGCCTACACCGGCACGCCCAGCTTCCTGCGCATCCTGGTGGAGAAGGCCCAGGCCGAGGGCATCGACATCGGCAGCATGCGCAAGGCCGTGGTGGGCGGCGAGGCATTGCCGCCCAGCCTGCGCGACTGGTTCGCCGAGCGCGGCGTGGCGGTCTACCAGAGCTACGCCACCGCCGACCTGGGCCTGGTGGCCTACGAGACAAGCGCGCGCGAGGGCCTGGTGGTGGACGAGGGCGTGATCGTCGAGATCGTGCGCCCGGGCACCGGAGAACCCGTGCCCGAGGGCGAGGTGGGCGAGCTGGTGGTCACCACCCTCAACCCGGCCTACCCGCTGATCCGCTTCGGCACCGGCGACCTCTCGGCCATCCTGCCCGGCGCCTGCCCGACCGGGCGCACCGCGCCGCGCATCAAGGGCTGGATGGGCCGCGCCGACCAGACCACCAAGGTGCGCGGCATGTTCGTGCACCCGGCCCAGGTGGCCGACATCGCGCGGCGCTTCCCGCAGGTGAAGAAGGCCCGCCTGGTGGTCAGCGGCGAGATGGCCAACGACCAGATGTGCCTGCGCGTGGAGGCCAGCGAG
>NZ_JBYTAE010000179.1:0-1529 GCF_058787875.1 Hydrogenophaga sp. FW305-3-2-15-A-LB1
CCCCCGACCTGGACCTGGCCACCCCCGCCGCCACGGGCAGCGCCAGCGCCTCGTCGTCCACCCCCGAAGGCGGCAGCAAGCTCACCGTCGGCCCGAACATCAAGCTCAAGGGCGTGGAGATCACCGACTGCGACACGCTCGTGGTGGAAGGCCTGGTCGAGGCGACCATGGATTCGCGCGTGATCCAGATCGCGGAACAGGGCGAATTCAAGGGCTCGGCCGAGATCGACATCGCCGAAATCCGCGGCGTGTTCGATGGCAACCTCACGGTGCGCCAGAAGCTGGTGATCTACGCCACGGGCAAGGTCACCGGCAAGATTCGCTACGGCAAGGTCGTGATCGAGGAAGGCGGCCAGCTCTCCGGCGACATCGAATGCTCGTCCTCGGCCGGCGCGAAGTACCCGGCCTCGTCGTCGCAGCGCTCCATGGCCCTGGCGGCCTGACCGTCCGCTAGCACCGCGGCACACGCCCGGCCCGGCTTGGCCGGGCGTCGTTGCCCGCCCTCGGCAGCCCCGTTATGCTCGGGGCCATGTACGCCGAATTCTTCGGGTTGAAGCAGGACCCCTTCTCCATCGCGCCCGACCCGCGCTACCTCTTCATGAGCGAGCGCCACCGGGAGGCCCTGGCGCACCTGCTCTATGGCATCCGCGGCGGCGGCGGCTTCGTGCTGCTCAGCGGCGAGATCGGTGCCGGCAAGACCACCATCTGCCGCTGCTTCCTGGAGCAGATCCCCGAGCAGTGCCGGGTGGCGTACATCTTCAACCCCAAGCTCACGGTCGGCGACCTGCTCAAGACGATCTGCCGCGAGTTCCACATCGAGGTCCAGCACGAAGGCATCGGCCCGGCCACGATCAAGGACTACCTGGACCCGCTCAACGAGTACCTGTTGCAGAGCCACGCCAAGGGCGAGCGCAACGTGCTCATCATCGACGAAGCGCAGAACCTCACGCCCCACGTGCTGGAGCAGCTTCGCCTGCTGACCAACCTGGAAACCAGCGAGCGCAAGCTGCTGCAGGTCATCCTGATCGGCCAGCCCGAGCTGCGCGAGGTGCTCGCGCGGCCCGAGCTGGAACAGCTGGCGCAGCGCGTGATCGCGCGCTTTCACCTGGGCACGCTCAACGAAGCCGAAACCCGCCAATACATCCAGCACCGCATGCAGGTGGCCGGTCTGCGCGGGCCACTGCCCTTCTCCAACCAGGCGATCCAGCGCATCCACGAGATCACGCGGGGCGTGCCCCGGCGCGTGAACCTGCTGTGCGACCGTGCCCTGCTCGGCGCCTATGCCACCCACCAGGCCCGTGTGGAGCGCGCCGTGGTCGAGAAGGCGGCGGGCGAGGTGTTTGAGACCGATGCGCCCATGCCCAAGCACCGCCGTGGGCAGGCCGCCGCGCCGCTGGCCGCCTGGGCTTCGCCGCTGGGCACTCTGGGCATCGGCCTGGTGGTGGGCGCGCTGGTGACCGGCGCGCTGTTCTGGTTCTGGAGCCACAGTGCGCCCAGAACGGCCGCGGCGACACCGGCCCCCGCCGCCC
>NZ_JBYTAE010000180.1:0-1351 GCF_058787875.1 Hydrogenophaga sp. FW305-3-2-15-A-LB1
CGAGGATGGCATGGACGCCTCCTGAGTCTTTTTCGGTCACGATGGAGGTCCCATCCACCTACCAAGGAGACCGCCATGCTCGCTGTGATCGGACTGGATATTGCCAAACGCTTCTTTCAATTGCATTCGGTTGATCCCGACACAGGGGAGATCACCAAGCTGAAGCTCAAGCGAGCAGAGATGGTGCCGTTCTTCTCCAATCGGCAGCCCTGCGTTGTTGCGATGGAGGCGTGCGGGAGCTCCCATCACTGGGCGCGCCAGTTGCGCGCACTTGGCCATGAGGTGCGACTCATTGCGACGAAGTTTGTCAAGCCGTTCGTCAAGGGCAACAAGAACGATGCGGCCGATGCTCGGGCGATATGGGAGGCAGCGCAGCGTCCCGAAATGCGCTTCGTGCCGGTCAAGACCGAAGCCCAGCAGGCGATCTTGGCGCTGCACACCATGCGGGACGGCTTGGTCAAGGCCAGGACTGCCCAGCTACACCAGCTCCGAGCCGTGTTCTACGAGCTGGGATTCGCTCTTCCGGAGGGCCGGCATTGGTGCGTGAAACGTCTGCCGGAGGCATTCGCCAGCCTGGAGGACAAGATCCCCGCCATGGCGATTGAAGCGATGCGGGACCAGTACCAGTTGATCCTGCAGCTCTCAGAACGGGTGGATGCGATCGAGCGCAAGTTGGAAGCGTTCAAGCGATCGGACGAGCGCTGCGAGCGTTTGTTGCAGATTCCTGGGGTAGGGTTGCTGACCGCGACCTCGATCGTTGCCTCGGTGGGTGATGCCAAGGAGTTCAGCTCTGGCCGAGAGTTTGCTGCCTGGCTGGGAGTGGTGCCTCGGCACACTGGCACGGGCGGTCGTGTGCGCATCCTTGGCATGAGTAAACAGGGGAACTCATATCTCCGGACCATGTTGATTCACTGTTCCAGGGCGGTCATGGCGCGCCAGAAGGAGCATTCGCCTTGGCTTGAACGCCTGATGCGGGATAGGCCATGGAACGTCGCTGTGGTTGCTTTGGCGAACAAGATCGCACGAACGATCTGGGCCATGCTTGCCCACAGCAGGAACTACAAACCAGAGATCCAGCAATCAGCAGCGTGACCTGCGTAGCGACTCAAGGAACCTGAGGTTTGGCAGCGCGAAGATGTGTGATGGCTGAATAGGTTGGACCGGGAGAGGTAGGGCCTGAATTTGCTCCGGAGCTCTCGAAGCTCGATCCGAAGATCAAGGCACCTCTCAGCGAATCCCATCAGGGCCAGCGGGCAACAACGCCTGCGTCAACAGGCCGGATATAAGAATGCAGCCCGCCAATACGGCCAACACACAAAGCGCTTGCAACTTGGGAGGCGTCCATATAAGA
>NZ_JBYTAE010000181.1:0-1321 GCF_058787875.1 Hydrogenophaga sp. FW305-3-2-15-A-LB1
TGGACCAGATGACGCAGCAGAACGCGGCGCTGGTGGAGGAGAGCGCGGCCGCCGCCGAGAGCCTCAAGGACCAGGCCAAGCGGCTGGACCGGGTGGTGCGCGTGTTCCGCACCGGCGACGCCGAGCACCAACGCCCCGCCGAGCCGTCGCCCGTGGCCACCGTCGCCACGCCGCCGGCATCGGCACCGGTGCTGACCTCGGTGGTGAAACCGGCCACGTCCGCGGCGCCCGCCAAGGCCATGGCCGCAGTGCCCACCAAGGCGGCGATCGTTCCCGTGGTGGTGGCCCAGCCGACCCCGGCCAAGCCCAAGGCCAGCCGGCCCGTGGAGCCGGTGGCGGCACCGGTCCGTCCCGCGCCTGCCGTGGCCAGCGCTCCCAGCGCCGGCAGCGAAGGCGACTGGGAAAGCTTCTGATCGATTCTTCTCACCCACACGGATTCCTCTTTCCCATGTCTTTCCATCAATTCAAGGTCGGTCATCGGCTGGGCCTGGGTTTTCTCAGCGTGCTGGTGCTGCTCCTGGCCGTCACCGCGCTGGGCTGGAGCGGCCTTCGCGCCACCCAGGCGGCCACCGAGCGCGTGATCCATCTCGAGCACCTCGCCTCGGTCACGGAAGAGTGGGCCGCCGGCACGACGCTGAACATCAGCCGCGCGCTCGCCGTGGCCAAGTCCCGCGCCGACCCGGAGGTCGATGCCTACTTCAAGCCGCTGATCGCGCAGACGTCCACGCGCATCAGCGAACTGCAGAAGACGCTGGAAGCCGAGATCACCAGCGCCGAAGGCAAGGCCTTGCTGGCCAAGATTTCGACGGTGCGCGGCGAGTACATCGCGGTGCGCAAGACCTTCTTCGACGCCCTCAAGACGGGTGACCTCGTGGCCGCCAACCAGATCCTGGCCAGCCAGGTGCTGCCGGCCGCCGACCGCTACAGCGGTGCCCAGAACGAGATGCTGGCCGCCCAGCGCAGCCTGGTGCAGGCCGCCATGGCCGATTCCGCCCACACCGTGAGCCGCAACGTGACCTGGCTGGTGACGCTGGCCGCGCTGGCGGTGGTGGTGGCGTCCCTGCTGGCCTGGCGCATCACCCGCTCGGTGACGGTGCCGGTGCACCAGGCGGTGGTGATCGCCTCGGCCGTGGCCGATGGCAACCTGTCGGTGCCGGTGCAGACCGACCGCAAGGACGAGCTGGGCGACTTGCTCAACGCCCTGGGTGCGATGAAGAACTCGCTGATCCAGACCGTGAGCCAGGTGCGCAGCGCGACGGACAGCATCAACACGGCGTCGGTGGAGATTGCCTCGGGCAACCAGGACCTGAGCGCGCGCACG
>NZ_JBYTAE010000182.1:0-1239 GCF_058787875.1 Hydrogenophaga sp. FW305-3-2-15-A-LB1
TGGGCTGCTGCCGGTTTCACAGACACCTTGTTAAGGTGGAAGATGAAACCGGAGGTGGTTCATGGAGAGAAGAAGGACATTCAGCCGAGAGTTCAAGCTCGAGGCGGTCAAACTGGTCACCGAGCGTGGTGTGGCTGTGGCCCAGGCGGCCAAGGACCTGGACGTACACGAGAACGTGTTGCGCAAATGGGTTCGTGAGCTGCGTGATGAGCCGCAGGAGGCGTTCCCTGGCAATGGCAAGCAGAGGGCCCAGGATGCCGAGATAGCCCGGCTGCGCAAGGAAGTGGCCAAGCTCAAGATGGAGCGCGACATCCTGAAAAAAGCCGCGGCCTACTTCGCGAAGGAGTCGATGTGAAGTTCGGCTTCGTGGCGAAACACCGAGGGGCCTGGCCGGTCAATCTGATGTGCGAGGCGCTCGGTGTCTCGCGAGGTGGCTTCTACGCGTGGCTCACGCGGCCCAGGAGCCGACGCAGCCTTAGCGACGAGGCGCTGAGCACCCAGGTACGCCAGAGCTTCGTGCGCAGTGACCGCACCTACGGCGCACGCCGCGTGTGGCACGACGTGCTGGAGCAAGGCCAAGCTTGTGGGCTGCACCGCATCGAGCGGCTCATGCGCGAGCAGGCGCTGCGTGCCCGGCCCCGTCGTCGTGGGCTACCCAAGGACCGGGGGGAGCGCAGCGCGGTGGCTGACAACGTGCTGGACCGTCAGTTCCAGGCTGATGGGCCAAACCAGAAGTGGGTGGCCGACTTCACCTACATCTGGACGGCCGAGGGGTGGCTGTACGTGGCGGCGGTGCTGGACCTGTACTCGCGGCGCATCGTGGGCTGGTCGATGCAGGAGAGCATGACCTCGCAGCTCGTGGTGGACGCGCTGATGATGGCCGTGTGGCGCCGGGGCAAACCTGTGGCGCTGCTGCACCACTCGGACCAAGGCAGCCAGTACACCAGCGAGCACTTCCAGAAGCTGCTGAACGAACAGGGCATCACTTGCAGCATGAGCAGGGCCGGTGAGGTCTGGGACAACTCGGCTATGGAGAGCTTCTTCAGCTCGCTCAAGACCGAGCGCACGGCCAGGAAGGTGTACCGAACGCGAGGGCAGGCCCGTTCAGACGTGTTCGACTACATCGAACGCTTCTACAACCCGACACGCCGGCATTCGACGCTCGGGTATCTCAGTCCCGTACAGTTCGAGAAAGCTCAAGAAGCTTAGGTCGGTGTCAACGGAACCGGCAGCAGCCCA
>NZ_JBYTAE010000183.1:0-1195 GCF_058787875.1 Hydrogenophaga sp. FW305-3-2-15-A-LB1
AAAATGGCAAAAGAGAAATTTGAGCGGACCAAGCCGCACGTGAACGTGGGCACGATTGGTCACGTGGACCATGGCAAGACGACGCTGACGGCGGCGATCACGACGGTGCTGGCGGCCAAGTTCGGCGGCGCGGCCAAGGCCTACGACCAGATCGATGCGGCACCGGAAGAGAAGGCGCGCGGCATCACGATCAACACCGCGCACGTGGAATACGAGACGGCCAACCGCCACTACGCCCACGTGGACTGCCCCGGCCACGCCGACTACGTCAAGAACATGATCACCGGTGCCGCCCAGATGGACGGCGCCATTCTGGTGTGCTCGGCCGCTGACGGCCCGATGCCCCAGACCCGCGAGCACATCCTGCTGGCGCGCCAGGTGGGCGTGCCTTACATCATCGTGTTCCTGAACAAGTGCGACATGGTCGACGACGCCGAGCTGCTCGAGCTGGTCGAGATGGAAGTGCGCGAGCTGCTGGACAAGTACGACTTCCCGGGCGACGCCACCCCCATCATCCACGGCTCGGCCAAGCTCGCCCTGGAAGGCGACAAGGGCAAGCTGGGCGAAGAAGCCATCATGAAGCTGGCTGACGCGCTGGACACCTACATCCCCACGCCCGAGCGCGCGGTGGACGGTGCCTTCCTGATGCCGGTGGAAGACGTGTTCTCCATCTCGGGCCGCGGCACCGTGGTGACGGGCCGTATCGAGCGCGGCATCATCAAGGTCGGCGAAGAAATCGAGATCGTGGGCATCTCCGCCACGCAGAAGACGACCTGCACGGGCGTGGAGATGTTCCGCAAGCTGTTGGACCAGGGCCAGGCGGGCGACAACGTGGGTATCCTGCTGCGCGGCACCAAGCGCGAAGACGTGCAGCGCGGCCAGGTGCTGTGCAAGCCCGGCTCGATCAAGCCGCACACGCACTTCACGGGTGAGGTGTACGTGCTGTCCAAGGACGAAGGTGGCCGTCACACGCCGTTCTTCAACAACTACCGTCCGCAGTTCTACTTCCGCACGACCGACGTGACCGGCTCGATCGAGCTGCCCGAAGGCAAGGAAATGGTGATGCCGGGTGACAACGTGTCGATCACGGTCAAGCTGATCGCCCCGATCGCCATGGAAGAAGGCCTGCGCTTTGCCATCCGCGAAGGCGGCCGCACCGTCGGCGCCGGCGTCGTCGCCAAAATCATCGCGTAAG
>NZ_JBYTAE010000184.1:0-1172 GCF_058787875.1 Hydrogenophaga sp. FW305-3-2-15-A-LB1
TCACATCGTCTCGGCGAACAGTTCGCGACCGATGAGCATGCGGCGGATTTCGCTCGTGCCCGCACCGATCTCGTACAGCTTGGCGTCGCGCCACAGGCGGCCCAGCGGGTACTCGTTGATGTAGCCGTTGCCGCCGAAGATCTGGATGCCCTCGCCGGCCATCCAGGTCGCCTTCTCCGCGCACCAGAGGATCACGGAGGCGCAGTCCTTGCGCACCTGGCGCACGTGCTCGGTGCCCAGCAGGTCCAGGTTCTTGGCCACGGTGTAGGCGAACGAGCGGCCGGCCTGCAGCACGGTGTACATGTCCGCCACCTTGCCCTGGATCAGCTGGAACTCGCCGATGCTCTGGCCGAACTGCCTACGGTCGTGGATGTAGGGCACCACGTTGTCCATGACGGCCTGCATGATGCCCAGCGGACCACCGGTGAGCACCGCGCGCTCGTAGTCGAGCCCGCTCATGAGCACCTTGGCGCCGTTGTTCAGGCCGCCCATGATGTTCTCGGCCGGCACCTCGACGTTGTTGAACACCATCTCGCCGGTGTGGCTGCCGCGCATGCCCAGCTTGTCCAGCTTCTGCGCGGTGGAGAAGCCCTTCATGCCCTTCTCGACGATGAAGGCGGTGACGCCGCGCGCGCCCATCTCGGGCTCGGTCTTGGCGTAGACCACCATGGTGTCGGCGTCCGGGCCGTTGGTGATCCACATCTTGCTGCCGTTGAGCAGGTAATAACCCCCCTTGTCCTCGGCCTTGAGCTTCATGCTGATCACGTCCGAGCCCGCGCCGGGCTCGCTCATGGCCAGGGCGCCCACGTGCTCGCCGCTGATGAGCTTGGGCAGGTACTTGCGGCGCTGGGCGTCGTTGCCGTTGCGCTTGATCTGGTTCACGCACAGGTTGCTGTGCGCGCCGTACGAGAGGCCCACGCTGGCCGAGGCGCGCGAGATCTCCTCCATGGCGATCATGTGGGCCAGGTAGCCCATGTTGGCGCCGCCGTACTCCTCGCCCACGGTGATGCCCAGCACGCCCAGGTCGCCCATCTTGCGCCACACGTCCATGGGGAACTGGTCGGCGCGGTCGATCTCGGCCGCGCGCGGCGCGATCTCGGCCTGCGCGAAATCGCGCACCGCGTCGCGCAGCGCGTCGATGTCTTCTCCAAGCTGGAAGTTCAGGCCGGGCA
>NZ_JBYTAE010000185.1:0-1078 GCF_058787875.1 Hydrogenophaga sp. FW305-3-2-15-A-LB1
CGCGAGCACCAGGGTGGGCATGGACGATGCGGGCGGCAGGCCGACGGCGCCGTGCAGGTTGCACCAGGGGCAGTGGCGCGAGGCGTCGGCCATGGACTTGCCGACATCGGCCATGGCGGCGTTGTCGCCGTCGATGGCATCGGCCTGCACCCAGACCATGCCGCTGGCGCTGCAGACCTGCACCCAGCCGGGGCCGCCTTGCGCGGCGACCACCGCCTGCGCCACGGTGGGCGCGAGCGCGCCCAGCAGCATGGCGAGCATGGCCAGCCAGGCGGCGAATCGGTGGGTGGTGCGGGGGAAGCGCATGGCGGGGCAGTTTATCAGCCGGGCCCGTCAACTGCGGGACGCGTGGGCGGATGCCCCGGGGCTACGATGGTGCGCACAACCCCAACAGGAGACAGACATGCTCAAACTCTGCGGCTTTTCGGCCAGCAATTACTACAACAAGGTCAAGCTCGCGCTGCTCGAGAAGGGCGTGGCGTTCGAGGAGGAGCTGGCCTGGATCGGCGAGACGGACAAGGCCTGCAGTCCGCTGGGCAAGGTGCCGTACCTGAAGACGGACAAGGGGTCGCTGTCGGAGTCGACAGTGATTCTGGAGTACATCGAGGGCGCTTTTCCCGAGGTGCCGCTGTTTCCGCGCGATGCGTTCGAGGCGGCGAAGGTGCGGGAGTTGGTGCGGTATCTGGAGCTGCATCTGGAGCTGGTGGCGCGCAATCTGTATCCCGAGGCGTTCTTCGGCGGCAAGGTGAGCGATTCGGCGAAGGAGAAGATCGGCCAGCAGCTGGAGAAAAACGTGGCTGGGTTTTCGAAGCTGACGAAGTATTCGCCGTTCATCGCGGGTTCGCAGTTCACGCTGGCGGATTGCGCGGCGGCGGTGCACCTTCCGCTGGTGAGCAGCGCGACCAAGATCATCTACGGCCGCGATTTCCTGGCCGATACGCCGGCTCGGGAGTACCTGAAGCGGCTGGGTGAGCGGCCTGCTGTGCAGAAGGTGAATGCGGATCGCAAGGCGAACACCGAGTTGATGCTGGGGCGGTCCAAGGGCTGAGTCTTTTCTTCGCTCTGGCTGGGTGGGCGG
>NZ_JBYTAE010000186.1:0-1002 GCF_058787875.1 Hydrogenophaga sp. FW305-3-2-15-A-LB1
GGGGGAGGCCTGGGCGGCACGAGGCAGGCGCGCCCGAGGCCATGGGGGGTGCGACCGGGCGCGGCGTCACGGGCATGGCGTTTCGGGACGTGCTGCAGCACGTGTACGTGCGTGAAGCCGAACGCGATGCGCACGAGCCCGCCGATCTGCGGCGGCTCAACGGGCGGCTCCTGTGCGTGCTGACCGCGTGCCACGAGGTGGACACGGCCCGGCGGCGGCTGATGGGCAGCCTGAACACCCAGCAGACCTTGAAAAGCCTGGCCCACCTCCTCACGGCAAGGGGGGACGCTGGGTTGGGCCCAGGGACGGAGCAGCGCAAGCTCACGGAAATGCTGGCGGACTTGCGATGCACGGTGGAGATGGCCACGGCGATGTGGGAGGCGGCGGGCCGGCACTTCACGCGGGTGACGCGCCTGTTGCCGGCCCAGTTGGACACGAATGGAACCCACTTCATCCCGGCGGCGCCTGCCGAGATTGACCGGCTGGCGCTCGAAGCGCAACGGCAAGGGGATGAGGCCATTTCGAAGACGCCGGATGGGCATCGCACCTCGGCGAGCGATCGTTTTGCCCAGGCCAGGGAGACCTACCTGCAGGCGGTCATGGATTGGGAGCTGGCGCAAGCCCGATGGGCGCGCGCCGGTCGCGTGCGCCAACTGGCCGAGCCCGGGTGTCACACCGGATCTCAAGGCGCGATGGCGTTCGCTCAGGCCGTGGCCGGCCAGGAATGGCAACGCAGCAACCTGCTCATGCGGGAGGCACATGCCTGCATGACGCGCCATGCCCTCTACGCCGTGGCCCTGCAGTTGCCCGCGCACTTCGGGGTGGGCTGAGGGGCCAGCAAAAGGCCCGCAGCGCCGAGGCGCGTGCGGGCCTGATCGTGAAACCTGGCGGGGCGGCGTCAGAACGGGATGTCGTCGTCCATGTCGTCAAAGCCGCTGGACTGGCGCGCGGGCGCGGCCGCCGGGGCCTGGCGCGGCGCGGGTGCCGGGGCTCGGGGGGCCG
>NZ_JBYTAE010000187.1:0-956 GCF_058787875.1 Hydrogenophaga sp. FW305-3-2-15-A-LB1
TGTTCTTGGCAAGCCCTCGATAACGCACTTTCACATGGCCGAACTGGCGCTTGATGACCCGGAACGGATGCTCGACCTTCGCCCGGATGCTGGCCTTCACGTGTTCGAGTTTGTCCACGACCGCGCCCAACGGTGTGCTCGTGTCCAGGGCCTTGCGTTTGCCCGGGCGCAGCGCCACGTGCCAGTTCGCCTTGATGCCCTGTGTCTCTTCGCGCTTGGCAACACCCTGGTATCCCGCGTCAGCGAACACATCTGTTTCCTCGCCATGCACCAGCGCACTGGCCTGCGTCACGTCGTTGACGTTGGCTGCCGTGCCCACAACGCTGTGCACCAGACCCGAATCTGCATCAACACCGATGTGCGCCTTCATCCCGAAGTGCCACTGATTGCCCTTCTTCGTCTGGTGCATCTCGGGGTCGCGCTCGCCGCTGCTGTTCTTGGTCGAACTGGGCGCGGCTATCAGCGTGGCATCGACCACCGTGCCCTGCTTGAGCAGCAGACCCTTGGCCGTAAGCGTGGCGTTGACCGTGGCCAGCATCTGCAGGCTCAGGTTGTTCCTCTCCAGCAGATGCCGGAAGCGAAGAATGGTGCTCTCGTCAGGCAGGTTGTCTTCGCCCATGTCCAACCCGGTGAATTCGCGAAACATCGGCGTGTCGTACAGCGCCTCTTCCATCGACGGGTCCGACAGGTTGAACCACTGCTGCAGGAAGTGAATGCGCAGCATCGTCTCCACCGCAAACGGCGGGCGGCCGCCTTTGACTCCAGCGGCAGGTGCATGCGGGGCAATCAACGACACCAGCTCACCCCACGGCACCACCAGGTTCATCTCATCGAGGAACTCGCGCTTGCGCGTCCTCTTCGTCTTGCGCTCGTATCCACTCTCGCCAAGGCTCATTTGTTTCATGTCGTCAATGTCTCACATCACGCAGGCACAGCGGAGGTTGTGCAGACCTTCC
>NZ_JBYTAE010000188.1:0-684 GCF_058787875.1 Hydrogenophaga sp. FW305-3-2-15-A-LB1
TCGGGTATCTCAGTCCCGTACAGTTCGAGAAAGCTCAAGAAGCTTAGGTCGGTGTCAACGGAACCGGCAGCAGCCCAGCCACCCGTTCTGCCATTAGAAGACGAGACTGAAGTGCCCTTACGTCGCGCTTGAGCGCGGCTATGTCAGAGCGCTGGCTTGCATTGGTCTTGCGAAGTGCGTCTAACTCTGCCTTCAGCTCCTTGCGAGCCACGCGAGCAATCTCAGCTTTGAGGGAGTTCGCAAAAGTGTTCATGCCGCATAGTACGACATGTATTGCTCTTAGTGGCCTCGCTCCAGTTGACCAAGGCTCTCACTGAATCTGCTTCGACGCATGCAGATTGTGATGGAGACAGACTTCGGCCTCGGTGTTTTGGGGGCGCGCGCGATGTGACAGCTATGAAGATTGAAACCGCCTTCTGAGCACTGATACGCAACTCATGCCGCTAAGGGGTGAGGAGTACCAGCGGGCCCTATGCGGTGTTGCATGCAAGAAGTACTCCCCGAGCGAGGTCTCCTATGGAGAAATCCATCACGCTCGGAGCCAGTCTGAACGTTTTATGGCGAAAAGGTGCTTTCGGGCGAGTTAGAAAGGCATGCTGTGTGCTCGCCTAGGGAAGGTCTGCACAACGCTCGCCGCCATGGGCCCTGATGCGCGATGTTTCAGATGGCGAGAGATGCGGCGCG
>NZ_JBYTAE010000189.1:0-598 GCF_058787875.1 Hydrogenophaga sp. FW305-3-2-15-A-LB1
GCGTCGCTCAGCTTGAGCGTGGCGCTGACCGAGCCGGTGCGCCCGTCCTCGAACTTCACCTGCGTCTGGATGTACTGCTCGGCCTTGCCGCCGTACAGCGCCTCGACCAGCACGCCGTACTTCTCGGCGATGAAGCCGCGGCGCACCTTGTTGGTGCGGGTGAGCTCGCCGTCGTCGGCGTCCAGCTCCTTGTGCAGCACCAGGAAGCGGCTGATCTGGCTGCCCGCGAGCAGCTCGTCGCGGCTGAGGTCGGCGTTGACCTTCTCCACGCACTCGCGGATGAGCTCGTACACCTCGGGCTTCTGCGCCAGGTCGGTGTAGCCCGCGTAGGGCAGGTTGCGCCGCTCGGCCCAGTTGCCCACCGCCTCGAAGTCGATGTTGACCATCACGCAGACCCGCTCGCGCTGGTCGCCGTAGGCCACGGCCTCCTTGATGTGGGAGAAGAACTTGAGCTTGTTCTCCACGTACTTGGGCGCGAACATGGCGCCGTCGTGCGCGCCGCCCTTCAGCCGCCCCACGTCCTTGACGCGGTCGATGATCTTCAGGTGTCCCGAGGCGTCGATGAAGCCCGCGTCGCTGGTGTGGTACCAGCCGTCGG
>NZ_JBYTAE010000190.1:0-529 GCF_058787875.1 Hydrogenophaga sp. FW305-3-2-15-A-LB1
GCCTGAGCCGCCGCCCGAGCCCGAACACCCCACACCCGACCATGACACAGAAGAAGATCGGCGACGTCGTCCTCAACGTCCAGAACATCAGCCTGCGCTTTGGCGGCGTCAAGGCGCTGACCGACATCAGCTTTGACGTGCGCGAGCACGAGGTGCGCGCCATCATCGGGCCCAACGGCGCGGGCAAGAGCTCCATGCTCAACTGCATCAACGGGGTGTACCAGCCCCAGGAGGGCTCGATCAGCTTTCGCGGCCGCACCTTCAGGCACATGAACAGCCGCCAGGTGGCCGAGATGGGCATCGCGCGCACCTTCCAGAACCTGGCGCTCTTCAAGGGCATGAGCGTGATCGACAACCTCATGACCGGGCGCAACCTGCGCATCAGGAGCGGGCTGCTCGCGCAGGCCTTCCGCAACCCCTTCGGCATCGGAGGGGCGCAGAAGGAAGAAGAAGCGCACCGCGAGTTCGTCGAACACATCATCGACTTCCTGGAGATCCAGGCCTACCGCAAGACGCCGGTGGGGCAGCT